>CAYFVP010000138.1:0-5665 GCA_964346655.1 uncultured Thermoplasmatales archaeon | reverse complement strand
AATAGTATCGGCGGACTTAACATAGGTGCACTAAAATTCACGTTTGACCTAAAATTAGGCGTTTTGACTTAAGATTCTATTTTCATAAGAATAAAAAATTTTTGTAGTATTGGGAACAGATCTGGAAAACGCTCGAATATGTTTTGGAATGGTGTGTTAAATTGACAGAGGAATATAAATATTAAGCAATTTTTTGATACTAATTTCATTTAAACAACTTACTAAAATGAAAAGAGAAAGAGAATAGTTTATTTTAATCCTAATACAAAGAATACAAATACAAATCCAGTAGCTGTTGCTTCTGCGCATTTTGCAGTAACAGTTATTGTTGGTTTGCCAAATCCAAAGACTTGAGAACGTATAGGTTTGGATTCCCCTGGTGCAAGACTGGAAATTGTATCGGTCTTATTTTTACCAATTAATATAAAACCTCCCTCTAAAGTAATTCTAACAATTACATTAGTCGCATCTTTGACCCCATTGTTTTTGATATTTGCTATTACACCAAATCCACCTTTAATCTCTATCTCAATAGGACAGGAGTGCTCTATGATGAATGTACATGATTTTTCCTCTTCGACATTTCCAGCAAAATCAACAGAATAGAAGAAAACAGTATGCTCATCATCTGAAGATACAACAAATGGCTCTACATATTCTTGCCATTCACTATTATCTAATTTATACATCGTATACTGGACACCAGAATTGTCATCAGTTGCATTTAAGGTAACCTTGACATCGCTGATATATATGTCACCTTCCAGTTCACCGTCCAATTCACAGGTGGTCTCTGGAGGAATAGAATCCTCTATCCCAATGGCATATAATATGGTATTATCATTATATACTCCATGTACATATACTATCCCACGATTATCAATAGATGGAGATAAACCAGTTAATTCATACTGATCGCTGATTTCTATACTCCATTTTTCAGTTCCATCTGGAGAAAGCGCAAACAATTTTCCAGGACCAGCGGAACCTCTACAAGTAATATAAATGGTTCCATCAGCCGAAATAGCAGGAGACCCAAATATAAATCCATTTGTATCATATTCCCATTTTTTCGTACCATTTGGGTAAAAAGCATAGAAAATCCCTTTATACTCAGAAGGAGGCCAAACCCCATCAGTTCCAACATAGATGGTTCCATCATCCCCTATTGATGGAGTGCTAAATATGCCGCAATTTGTATCATACTCCCATTTTTTCGTACCATTTGGATAAAGAGCCAGTAAAGATCCATGCGTCTCATGCATACTTACCCTTTTCCATGAACCAATATAGATTGTTCCAGTCTCATCTATTGCAGGTGAAGAAGCAATACGAGCATCTGAATCTGATGTATCAAATCTCCATTTTTGTGTTCCATTTGGATAGATGGCAAATACCGCCCCCCATCCTCCAACATATATAGTTCCATCTTCACCAATTGCAGGAGTAGATTCACCCTCACCTCCTGTATCGAAACTCCATTTCACCGTTCCATCTGGATTCACAGCAAATAACTCACTAATATAGTCAATATCTAATGGATAATCTCTTCCATCCATACCATTTGGAATAAGATATCCTTTCACGATTGTTTCAATATTGCTTTTACCATCCCTCGAAAACTCATATCCCCATGTATGTATGTATATGGTTCCATCCTCTCCGATAGTAGGAGAACCTGGATATATCCACCCTGGAAAAGGAAGATCCAGACTCCATTTCAAGGATCCATCAGGATTCAATGCGAACAGGATACTTTCATTATCCGATCCGACATATATTGTTCCATCATTCCCTAGTGCAGGAGAGCTTGGTATTCCATCATTAGTATCGTATCTCCACTTTTCCGTGCCATTTGGAGAGATGGCAAAAAGGTATCCGTCGAAAGTACCTAGTTCGTCAAGATACAGCTCAGACCCCACATAGATTGTCCCTGTCTTGTCTATCGCAGAAGAGGAAAAAGCGATATTCCCAAGCGTGTCGAAGGTCCACAATATATCCCCGGTGTTTCCAACAGTTCCACACGGACTACAACCAGTATTTTTCCCATCATATTGAAACATTGGCCACCAATCAACATCCTCACCCTTATTAGTCGTACTTTCTTCAACAATTTGTTGTTCCTCTAACTTAGTATTTTTTTTGACTACTATTCCAGTTGCAGGTAAAACAGCAATAACAATTACCATAACAATTATTCCAACTGCCAAACCTTTTCTAAACACATTATTTTTATGCATAATTCATACCTCCTCCAATAAATTAAATCAAATGATGGGTATATAAAACTTTTAGATGGAACAGTATATCCGAATGTAGATTTTTTGATGAAAAAATACGGTAAAAACCACAAAATCAAAATTATATTCAACAGGTTTAATAAATATTAATATCAAATTATTTCTCTTCAATCACCAAATATATACAAAATTCTCCAAAATATTTATGGTATAAACTAATTCAAAATATGTATAAAAACATCCAGATTTAGGATACGTTAACCCCCAGGGTCAATATAATACATTTCTTGTAATAAATCCAATGCGTATACGATAGGATTCTTTTTTACGCCACCGAATAAAGAAAAGAATACCAGAATATTGGCGAAAACCCACAGGTTATAAAATAATAGTGACAGTTCAAAATAAAACAATCTGATAAAGTAATTTTTTGAGGTTGTCTTCGGTGAGAAATCCTCTTTCATTTTTCTATAACTTGTTTCTATGCCCCATCTCTTGGGGTATAGTTCTGCCATGGTATCAACCCATTCAACACTATCACCCGTTGGTTGTATATTCGTTGCATAACGCCAATTAACCTCCCGTATCTTTCTTGGATTGTTCTTGACAGCTTTTTTCTTTCGGATCATGAATACAGTTATTTTGGCATCGCCATATTGGTAATCAGTAAGGATAGTGTGTGATGGTAAATTCATGGTTTCCTTTATTATCTTTTTCTCCTTCTTCTTTACTATCGTCAGACATTTTAATCTCAATTCATTATGCAGATTAAACATATCCGATGAAAAAAACCCATTATCAAGCAATACGTATCTTATTCTTACTTTACGTTTTGCATATATTAATAATCTTTTTAGTATCAGGATTTGATCATAAAGATAGAGACTCTCTGGAACACCCTTTCTAAATTTGATTAAAGGGAGATTGAATAAGATATATCGTCTTCCGAATTTACTTACATACACTGTATATAGGTGATATCCCCATTCGGTTCCATCCTTAGGTTCTTTTCCTTCGACACCCACAGCGTTGATATCCCCATAAAAGGGTATTTCCGTGCAGTCAATAGATATATCAACAGACTTATTGAACAGATTGTACTTTTTAGTTCGATACCATATTTTTTCGAATAATATCTCAAATTGTTTCATCAGTTTTTCGATGCTGTTGAACTTGGAATTTATATGATATAATAGAGTCTCTCCATTTGGAGAGATTCTCTCTCTGTAATCGCATTCTGGGCAATATTTATAGTTTAGTGCCCAGTCTTTCTCAATCTTGTCTGAAAGCGGGTATAACAGAGATTTACGGCATAACTTACACATATGAATCTCCTTTTTCTTATCTTTTCTATAAACTCTAGAACCGGTTTCCGCGTATGTATTCAGCAGCATCATTTTAATCAATAAATTAATATATTCTCTAAGGTTGTAAACGCAGTTGTTCCTAATTTTTATTAATTTGCTTTCGATCAATAGTTCCTTTAAAAGTTTGATTGCTTTTCTTTTTTCACGATCTAAATAATATAGTTTCGAAGGCTGTCGGGTCTTTATCTTCTTTTGCTGTTTGTTGTCAAGATCAATATTGAAATCTTTGGAAATTTGAATTATTTTATCCTTAATGAAGGAAAGAATTTCATCAATTTCACCAGTAATATTTTTATTTTTGAATATGCTAACCGTTGTCTGATCTGGAACTCTTTTTAATCCAAGTTTTTTCCTTTCACTTTTATGTTTTTTTAGATAGCGTTCTATTTCGGTTTGATTTTTTATTCTTTTTAGATTCATAAATAAAATAAGCTTGATAAGAGAAGCATAGGAGTAAAAAATACCCCGATATTTTTTCTTAAGTTTATTTTCGATGATTTTTTCAATATTTATATAATAGATTATATCAGCAATTTTTGGATATTTTTTATTACATTTACCAATTAGAGCAAAGGCTTTTATAATCTCCCTTGATATATTATCACGGGAAATATCTCTAATGTTTGCCGACATGTGAGTATTTTCCTGCCTTGGTAGGAGTTACCATCTCCTACCATTTGGCATATATATTTTTTTAACAATAATTCGTACGATTATTCTGTATGTAATTACTAGTATTTATATTTTACTATTTAACAATAAATCGTACGATTTTGATAAGAAAAGTTTTAATAAGATTAGTACGTTTCATTATTTAAAATGAAAGAAAAAATCATACGAATTATGTCGAATAACGATGAACCTGAAATAAAAATTGAGAGATCAGTTACAATTAACTTTGACGGACGGCAATATTTTATTAGAATACCTAAAAAAATATCCGATTTCTTAAAGATTACTGATAAAAATAAGATAAAATTTATCTTAAATGTTCCATATATAAAAGAAACTGGAAAAAAAATATTGGTGGTGGAAATAATTGCCAAAAAAAAGTAAAAAATTGACCCCTCATGAGAGAGTAGTTTTATCAATATTAAAAAATTCTCGTAGAGAACTTTCCACTAGAGAAATTGCAAAATATGGTAATATGAGTTGGGTAACAGCTAAAAAGAGTCTAAAAAAACTATATAATGCTAGAAAAACTGTTCACACAAAGAAAAAGGGAAGAGCGAGAATATGGTTTATAAAATGAGGATTTAAATCAATATTATATTTCTTAAATGAATGAAATTAATGTAAATTAACGAGAAGAAATTACCATAATTAAAGTTAAATCCGTCTATGATAAACAAAAAGGTGATTAAGTAAGAACTCATAGAGATGTTGTAGAAGAAAACGATTTATTAGAATTAACCAATCTTTACAAAAAAATGGCAAAAATAGATGCAAATAGGGATAGAAAATGAATGTTGAAAATTTTAGATCATTAATTGCTGCATTACCTACTGTTATGTCTCTAGGTTTACTCGCAATTCTTGCCTTTCCAACAACAAAAACTGGATTGAAAAATGAAAAATATTACAAGATTTTTTCTTCTATTCTTTTTCCAATCATTGGTTTGTTCGTTGTATCTATTTTATTAGATATAAATTCATTAGCAGTGCTCTCTGAAAAGGGTAATAATCCATTATTATATTGGGCCATTCCATTATCAATATTATCGTTAATTATTATGCCAACTTATCTTTTTGTCTATGTTGTTATAGTACCAAAGATTTGCAAATAATAATTATTAAAAAAATTAAAAATCAGGTATTATTTACCTGATTCTCACATTTATCAAGATGTTATTGTAAACTCATAAGTTGCTTCCAGCAAAGACTCATCATCGCAAACTAAAATATCACCATCAGGATCCCTAAAAGCTGCATATACTCGATAGGTTCCATCTCCAAATGAATCCAACAGACTACTTGTATTCACCAAACCATTAAAGATTGTATCCAAGCCAAGCTGGTCACTACTGTTAATAATTCTCACTGTTGTCTCATTAATCGT
>CAYFVP010000137.1:0-52476 GCA_964346655.1 uncultured Thermoplasmatales archaeon | reverse complement strand
AGAAGATCAAAACGATCTGGATGGAAAATAGATTGGTTAAATGAGGGAAAAAATCCTATCGGTGGAGATGAACCAGGGCTATCTGAACTAATAAAGCGTGTTGTTAATAAGGGGAGTTTTAGAGTAACTGATGATTTCTCTGAGTGTAAAGACGCATATGCCATATTAATTGATGTTCAAACTCCAACAGATGAAAAAGGAATACCTCATTATGAATCTTTAAAGGACGTTAGTAAACAAGTTGGAAAATATTTGCATAAGGATTCATTAGTAATTATTGAGTCTACTGTAGCACCTGGAACAACAAATTATATCGTAAAACCTATTTTAGAGGAAGTCTCAGGCATGAAAGCTGGAAGAGATTTCTCACTTGTTTTTAGCTATGAACGGGTAATGGTTGGCCGTTTGCTAAAAAATTTGATATATTTACCTCGAATAGTTGGTGGAATTGATGAAAAAAGTACAAAGAGCGGAGTTGAGCTATACAAAAATATAGTAAAAGAAAAAATACATCCAACAGATGCACTTACCGCTGAAATTGCAAAAGTTGTCGAAAATACATATCGTGATGTAAATATTGCATTTGCAAATGAAATTGCACTAATTTGTGAGAGTTTAGGTGTTGATGTCTTTAAGGTTCGAGAACTTGTTAATACCTTACCAAATGATCCTTCTGATCCATCTTCAAATCCTATTCGCAATATGCTTTTTCCAGGAATGGGAGTTGGCGGTCACTGTCTTCCAAAGGATCCATGGCTTTTAAAATACGGTGTGGATATGTATGGAAATTTTAAGGTTGAACCAAATATTATTCTAAAAAGCCGTGAATTAAATATGTTTATGCCTACCCATACAGCAAATCTAATAGTAGAAGGATTAAAGCAAGCAGGAAGGGAAATTAAAAACGCTAAAATTGTATTACTTGGAGTTGCTTTTTTAGAAAATTCAGATGACACAAGAAATACTCCAGCAAAGAATCTTTTTGAAATACTTGAAAAAAAGGGTGCAAAACCGATTCTACACGATCCGTATGTGCGAGATTTTGAGTTACCGCTTACAAAAGATATCAATGAAGCTATAGTTGATGCGGATGCAATTGTAACTGTAACAAAACATAAGGATTATTATAATTTAGATTTAAATAAAATTAAAGACAAGATGCGTACAAAAATTATTGTAGATGGAAGAAATGTATTTAATAAAGAAAAATGCGAACGCATCGGTTTTATTTATAAAGGTGTTGGCAAACCTCATTAAATTTAAGAAAATACTATTAATTAACTACATATTTAAGAGCTGACCAAAAGAAATGATATGTATAAGAGACGACGATATTATTTTTAATGCTATTTGGAGGCATCAGCTCTTTTTAAAATATAAAATATTTATCGATATTGGTATAATTACTTCTAGACCCTTTCCTGGAAGGTGGATTAAAAAACATATTAAAATGTATGAGGTGTGCAATCACAGCCATTGCCATAAATTAGACAAACTTATAAATTGGAATTCAAAAAAACAAAGAGAAGATTTAGAAAAGGCAAGTAGTATTATTCATAAGAAAATAGGTGTAAAACCAAGATATTTTATTCCTCCTGGCGGTAAATACGATAATCAACTTATAGAGGTATGCGAGTCAATCGGTCTTTCTCTTCATCCATCCTATGTTATGGCGAAAAATCACTCAGATAGGTATTTTACTGCACATAAAGTGGACATAATTGGAAAAAAAGAAGGTTGGTATATTTGTCATACTGCTAGCCGTCAGCCTTCACATAGAAGATTGAAAAAAAATATACAGTATTTATATGAAAATAAATTAACGAGATTTTGGGATTAAACGCTTGAATTAACGATATGAACTATTTTTTCTAAATCCTTTTTTTCTAGCCCAGGATGAATAGGAAGAGAAAGAACTGATTCTGCAAGTAACTCTGAATTTTTTAAATTACTATGTCCAAATTCTTTTAAATGTTCATAAAAATGCAAAGGTTTTGGGTAGTACACACCAAATCCAATTTCATTTTTCTTTAAATTTTCAATTAAATGCTTTCGTTCTTTACATTTAATTGTATATTGATGATAGACATGCTCTACATCTGGAAGTGTATATGGTATTTCAACATTTTTTAAATTCTCATTAAAATATTTTGCATTATTTCTTCTTTTTTTGTTGAGTTCAGGTAATCTTTTAATTTGTTCAAGACCTATTGCAGCTGCAATATCAGTCATTCTATAGTTATAACCAAGCCTTGCATGTTCATAACCCCATTTTGTAATTTCTCTTCCATGATTTCTAATTGAAAAAGCCATTTCTGCAAATTCACTTGAGTTTGTGGTAATCATTCCTCCTTCACCAGTTGTAATATTTTTTGTTGGATAAAAAGAGAAACACTCGGCATTTCCAAAAGAACCTATCATTTTTCCTTTATATTTTGCACCATGGGCTTGAGCTGCATCTCCAATTACATAAATACCATGTTTATCTGCAATATCTTGAATTGGACTGATTTCAGCTGGTTGACCATATAAATGAACAGGAATTATGGCCTTTGTTTTTTCAGAAATTAATTTTTTGATTTTTTCGACATCAATATTGAAAGTTTGTAAGTTTACATCACAAAAAACAGGTTTTGCATCACAAAATAAGACAGAATTTGCTGAGGCAATAAAAGAAAAAGATGGAACAATTACTTCATCTCCTTTTTTGATGCCTAGACAAAGTAAGGCCAGATGTAAAGCTGTTGTTCCTGAAGATGTTGCAATTGCATATTTAATATTTACAAAATCAGCAAACCCTTTTTCAAATTCTTCAACTTTCGGACCAGATGCAATCATCCCAGATTCAATGACATCTTTTACTGCAAGTTTTTCTTCTTCTCCTAAAAAGGGTTTGGCAATAGGAATCATATTTTACACCTTTTCTAGAACATTATCTTATTTGTTTTATTTTTTCTAAAACTATTACATATTTGATAAATACTCAATTGTATATCATTCTATTTTTATCTCTCTACCTTCTAAATAAGATTTAGTTGACGCTTCTGCAATCTTTAATGCCATAAGTCCATCTTTGGCTGTTACTAGAGGTTTCTTATTATTATTAATTGATGTAATAAAATCCTCAATTTCGTTTTTTAATGGTTCTTTTTTTTCAATACTTACTTGATTTATATTATGCTGAATGCGAACATTATAAAGATTCATTTCATCAACATCTTTAAAAGATGAAGATGAAATAGTTACAGATTGAGAAATATAATCTGTCTCAACAAAACTTTCTGAACATGTTAAAAAAAGTTTCCTGATTTTTATGGGTGTGAGCCAGTTTACCTCAACAACTCCTGTTATACCATTTTCAAAATTTAAAACTATATTTGCATGATCTTCATGATCTATACCTTCAATAAATTTACCTGCTTTTGCATAAACAGATTCTACTTCTCCAGATAAATACCTCATAACATCTATATCATGAACTCCAAAATCAAAAATTACACCAACATCTTTTATTCTACCAGGAAAATTACTAACCCTTTTTGAAATAATCGTGATTAACTCACCAAATTTTTTTGCATCTAAATTATCTTTTACAAATCTAACTGCAGGGTTATGTCGTTCAATATGACCTACTGCTAAAACCAAACCCTGATTTTCTGCTTTATCTAAAAGCAAACTAGCTTGGTCTACATCTTCACAAATGGGTTTTTCAATTAAAACATGCTTACCTTGATTTAATAAATCTAGAGCAATGTCATAATGTGTATCAGTTGGTGTAGCAACAATTGCCGCATCTATTTCAGAAATTAAATCTTTATAATCAGAGTAATCCTTTGTTTGAAATCTTCCAGCTATATTTTTAGAAATTGCTTTATTTATATCTGAAACACCATTTAGCTTAACATTATCGATTTCAGAACAAACCCGAGCATGATTCTTTCCCATCGAACCAAGGCCAATAACTCCAAATTTAAGCATTTAAGCCTTTGAAACAAATCTTTCTTTTTATTGGTTTTCATTATTGAAAATCCTTGATTTCCATACTAAAAGATGCAGTTGATGTATCAATTTTTTCTGTATCAAATTTTCGTAATTCATTTAATCTAATTGTCTCATAATTGATTTCTTTATTGGTAAGTAATTTTGATAGACCAGGTATGTGGCCGTCACCAACTACAGCTATTACCTTATTGTATTGTTCATTTGCTGTTACCAGATTTTGCACCATGAACATGTTTCTTTCATCAATTAATACTTTCTTTATTGTGGGAAATTTTTTACCTATTTTTACTATTAATTCATCAAAATCTTTTTCGATTTTTTCAAGTTCTTTTTCAACACGTTTTTTACTTACAAAAAGACCTCCAACTCCTGAAAACAAAAGTTTAAACTTTTCAGAAAAAGACATTGATTTTAACATCTTTTTAAACAAACGTTGTGCATTCATGTCAATAAAAGCAAGTGGGAGTTGATGAGATTTGGCATAATTAATTGTTGTAATCATTTCATCACCTGCTGTAACACCATATTCCTTGGCCATTTCATCTTGAAATTTTGATAGTAACTTGTAAAGAATAGGTAGATTCTTTTGCATTTCTTTATATTTGTCAGGATTTGTTTGTTTTATGAGTAGTGCATTGTATCTTTGTTTATCAAGTTCTACACATAAAATTTCTGGTTGAATATCTTCAAAAATATTGATTAATGCTTGTGATAAATTGAAAACATGACCTGTACCAATTAAGGTAATCATAAGATAAACCTATCCTATTTTATAAATATAATGCCTAATTAATTTTTTCCTGACGCTAAACATTTTTTTATGTTCCTTCTTTCCAATTACCCATATAATCCTTTTGAACCTTTGAAAGTGTATCAATAAATACATTCATACTTTTTAATTTGTGTAATGCTATTTTTTTATCTATCTCAGGAGATACAGGATATACTTTTTTTTCTAATTTTTTATAATTGTCTTTACAAATTAACCATTCTGCGGTTAATGCTTGATTTGCAAAACTCATATCCATTACCTCACTTGGATGACCCTCTGCTGCAGAAAGATTGACAAGTCTTCCCTCAGCAAGTAAATAAATTTTACGCCCGTCTTTTAAATGATATTCTCTAACATTTGGCCTAATTTCCAACCAATCCTTTGCTTTTTTATCTAGATATGGAACATTGATTTCATTATCAAAGTGCCCGCTATTTGCAATAATCGTGCCATCCTTTAAGCGGTCAATAACTGCTCCATCAATTATATGTTTATTTCCAGTAACAGTTACAAAAATATCACCAATTTTTGCCGCCTGTTTTATTGACATTACACGAAAGCCATCCATGACTGCCTCAAGAGCACGGATTGGATCAATTTCTGTAACAATTACATTTGCTCCCATTCCACGTGCTCTCATAGATAAGCCTTTACCACACCAGCCATAACCGGAAACAACCAAGGTTTTACCTGCAAGTAACACAGATGTTGCTCTAAGAATACCATCAATTGATGATTGACCTGTTCCATATCTATTATCAAAAAAATGTTTTGTCATTGCATCATTTACTGCAATTATTGGATACTTAAGTTCTCCTCTTTCAGCCATAATTCTTTGTCTATTAACACCAGTTGTTGTTTCTTCAGTACCAGCAATAACACTAGATAATTCTTTTTGTCTTTTGGTATGAAGCTGAGTGACCAGATCACTTCCGTCATCCATTGTAATATTTGGTTTAAGATCAAGAACCTTATCCACACACCAATAGTATTGTTCTGTATTTACACCTCTCCAGGCATATACAAAGATTCCGTCTTTTGCAAGGGCTGCTGCTACTGCATCATTGGTGCTTAAAGGGTTTGACGCACATAATCCAACTTTTGCACCTCCTGCTTTTAATGTTTTCATAAGAACAGCTGTTTCCTTTGTTACATGAAGGCAACAGCCAATAGTTACACCCTTAAGTGGTTTTTTTCTTTCAAAATCTTTTCTAATTCTCATTAAAACTGGCATGTGGTCTTCTGCCCAATGAATTAAATTTTTTCCATCTTTTGAAAGTTTGATGTCTTTAACTGCATAATTTTTTGTTTTTTCAACCATAAATTTAATCTCCTAATTATTTTAAGATAAGTTTAGCATCAACTACACAGAGGTCATCTGCGTATACAAATATAGGATTTAAATCCATCTGGTCAATATGGTCAATTAACTCTTCACCTAATTTTGAAACATTTAAAATTAAATCAATTACCAATTCTTTATTTGCTGGAATATTTCTAAAACCTTCTAATAACTCTTTTGCCTTTATTTCCTCAACCATTTGTTCTGCATCATATCTTTCAATAGGAACCACACGAAATGTGACATCTTTATAAAGTTCTGTTAAAATTCCACCTATTCCAAACATTATTGAAAGACCAAAGGTCGGATCTTGAATAAGACCTATTATAATTTCAACACCTTTTTCTTCCATTTGGTCAACAAGAAAATCATTTTTTGGAAATTTTTTTCTGAACTCTTTATATGTATTTTTGAGTTCAACTTTATTTTTAATATTAAGTTTTACTCCACCGACATCTGTTTTGTGTAAAATTTTACTTGAACACACCTTTAAAGCTACTGGAAATTTTAAATCAATATTTTCTAAATCTTCTATTTTGCTAATCAATCGATATTTTGTTGTTCTTATTTTATATGCCCTTAATAAATCTTTAACTTCATTTTCTGAAAGTGGTCCTTTTTTTCCTAAATACTTCTTAATAATTTTTTTCATAATCAAACCTTTTTTCTTTCATCGACTACTCGTTTTGCCTTTAATCCTTCTTGAGCTATGCTATTTGGAGGTAGAATAATAACAGTTGGTGTAAAAATTATTACAGATTTTATCTCATTTTCAAGTGATTTTTCTAATTCGATAGATTCAACTTGACTTAAGCGTTCCTTACTTTCTACTTCCACTTTTAACTGATCAATATCATCTTCGGTTGTAAGTATCATTCTCCAGTTTCCACCCACATTTTCATTTTTCATTAGGACAGATTCAATTTGACCGGGATAAATATTGGTGCCACGTAAAATTACCATGTCATCACTTCGACCTTTAATAGAACTATGTTTGATATGGGTTCTACCACATTCACAAATTTTTTCATCATAAAGACGTGCAATGTCTCTAGTTCGATATCTTAAAATAGGCATTCCTTCCTTTGTAAGTGTTGTAAGAACCAATTCACCTTCTTCTTCTGTTTCAACTGGGTCTAAGGTGGTGGGATCTAATACCTCAACAAAAAAATGATCCTCCCATAAATGAAGTCCATTATGTTGATCACAATCTGTTGAAACACCTGGACCACACATTTCTGTTAAACCATAAATATCATGAGCATCTATATTCCATGTTTCCATTAATCTATTTTTTAATCCAGATGAAAACATCTCAGCTCCAAAAATTCCATTTTTTACTTTTAATTTTTTAAGGTCTAGACCTATCTTTTGTGCAACCTGAGCAAGCCTTAATATATATGAAGCAACCCCTGAAATAAATGTAGTTCCATAATACTTCATAAGTTTTAATTGTCTTTCAGATTGTCCCATACCTGAAGGAACGACAAGAGCACCAACCTTTTGTGCTCCATAATGAAAACCAAATGCACCAGTAAAAGTTCCATAAGATATCGGATTTTGAAAAACATCTTTTTTTGTAAGACCAGACATTGAAAGGCATCTTGCCATTACTTCAGACCATACATTAATATCACTTGGTGTATAACATACAGTAATTGGGATTCCAGTCGTTCCAGAAGAAGAATGTAATTCAATACAATTATCTAGCGAGGTTGCCATCATATTAAAAGGGGCATTTTTTCTAATATCATCTTTTGTTGTTATCGGAAGCTTGGAAATGTCATCAAGTTTCTTTACATCATCAGGTTTGATATTTAAATCTTTAAATTTTTTCTGATAAAAGGAAACATTATTATAAACATGTTTCACAATTTTTTTTAAGTTTTTTAGTTGTAATTCCTTTATCTTTTGTCTTGGCATTTTTTCGATTTTTGGGTTAAACATGTAATCCATTTTGTTCCTCCCAGCCGATGGAAATATAATTTTCCTTATAAAAACTGTTGTGATTTATAAATTATTAAAACAGTTTTTTAAAATATTTACTTTTTAAGAAAAATTAATCCTGATTTCTATACTAAATCCTTGATTATTTTTATAATCTCCTTTTCTCTTTTTTCCAGTTGAAATTTATCAATTATTCTTTTTCTTATATTTTGACTTTTTAATTTTGTAACTTTTAAGGCTTTTTTTATTGATTTTGTTGTGGATTTTTCATCGCCATAATCTACATAAAAACCTTGATTTCCTACTAACTCAGGCAATCCTCCCTTTTTTGTTACCACCGGGATACAATTACAACTCATTGCTTCAGCAACCCCCATTCCAAAAGATTCAATATAAGATAATTGACAATATACAAAAGCCCTTTGAAGCCAATTTTTTACTTCATCTTGAGAAATTTCACCTGTAAAGATTAATTTTGGGTTTATTTCTTTTAAGCTTTTGACTATTAAATCATCCTTCTGTCCAATTATTATAAAAGAAAAATCTGGAAAATTATTTGATGTTTTTGCAAATGTCTCAAGTCCTTTTATTTTATAATTATTTTCAATAGCCATTGCAATTGTTAAAACAACATTTTCTTTTTGCTTTTTTCCTGGTTTAAATTTTTTAACATCAATACCGTTATATACAACCTTAATCTTTTTTACATTGGTTTTTTTAATTGTTTCTTTTTTAACAAATTTAGAAATAGCTATAATCAGATCAGCATTTTTTAAAGAATATTTTGTTAGAAATTTTTTAAAAATGCCATAGGTGAATCTGCCGTATCCAACTTCAGGTAATGATACTACATCATAACCACCTGCAATTACAATAGATTTTTTTTTGAATAATTTTGAAAAAAAGACTGTTACAGCTGAATAGTCTTCAGCAAACCATGTATAGGTTATATCTGATTTAAAAGCTTCTATAGCAATTCTAATTATGTCTTTTTTTCCATGCCATTGTATAGATTTTACGTTGAAATATTTCTTTAATATTTCTAAATCATTTTTAACAAATGAAGATAATGTACAATATATAAATAGAATTCTTATTTTATCTTTATTTTTATTCATGTTCATTTAAATAATATTTAATATGTAATTGTTAAAGATTTTTAAAAAAATTTTTTTTCAAGTTAAAAAGCATTTAAAGAATAGCAGTTCTTTTATTTTTAAAGTGGCAAAAGTTTTAAATAAAGAATTCCCTTCCTTTGGTCCCACTGTTTCCTTGGAACTGGTGAATAATCATGGTAAAAAGTGTGTATGATTATATTGGAGATCAATGGAAAAAACCTGATCGTTCTTATAAATCACCTCAACAACAACGATTAATTCATTGGAGAAAAGAAGAAAATTTTTCAAGAGTTGAACGCCCATTAAGAATTGATAGAGCTCGATCTCTTGGATATAAAGCAAAACCTGGTTATATTGTTGTAAGATCAAGAGTTAGAAGAGGTGGACTTCGAAAACCAACAATTAAAGGTGGGAGAAAGCCCGCTGCAAAAGGTATATCTAAGATTACAATGGCAAAAAGTACTCAACGGATAGCTGAGGAGCGTACTGCTAAAAGATACCCAAACATGGAAGTTTTGAATTCTTATTGGATCGGTGAAGATGGGAAGAATCATTTCTATGAAATTATTCTGGTAGACCCTGTTCATCCTTCTATTATGAATGATCCAAAAATTAATTGGATTACAAATGTGTCAAATAAACGAAGGGTTCTTCGTGGAAAAACTTCTGCTGGTCAGAAAGGACGTGGTCTGAGACATAAAGGTCGCGGTGCAGAGCGAGTAAGGCCTAGCATTCGCGCTAATTTAGGAAGAGGTAAATAGAAGTTTTTTCTGATTTTGTATTACTTTTAACTATATTCTTCTTTTTTTTACTATTATTGGAATTTCTTTTAAATTATTTTTTATAAATGTTTTTGGATAGGCATAATCTTGCATTACATTGTTATGATATGCATCATATGCTGATAGATCAAAATGACCATGTCCACTATTTGCAAAGAAAATTATTTTTTTCTCATTTCTTTTTTTAGCAATTCTTGCAAAATCAATTGCTGCTTTAACAGCATGAGCACTTTCAGGTGCAACAACAAATCCTTCTGTTTTTGCAAATAGTATTGCTGCTTCAAATACCTCTTTTTGATAATATGCTAATGCTTGCATATATCCTTCTTTTGTTAATTTACAGAGTAGTGGTGCGTCTCCATGATATCTGAGACCACCTGCATGTATTGCAGGGGGTACAAATCTATGTCCTAATGTATACATTTTTAGTAATGGAGTTAATCCTACACTATCGCCAAAATCATATCTATATTCTCCTTTAGTTAATGTCGGACAGGCAAGAGGTTCTACAGAAAAAACCATTAAATCTTTTCTTTTTCCAAGAATTTTGTCTCTAACAAAAGGAAAACTTGCACCTGCAAAGTTACTACCACCCCCTACACATCCACAAATAATATCAGGGTATTCATCTAGAATTTGAAATTGTTTTTTTAATTCAAGGCCTATTATTGTTTGATGTAATACAACATGGTTTAACACCGAACCGAGTGCATAGTTTGTATTTTCGTGTGTTGCTGCGTCTTCAACTGCTTCACTTATTGCCATACCTAAGCTCCCAGATGTATTTGGGTCTTTTTTTAGCAGACTTTTTCCACTGTTTGTAAGATTTGTTGGGCTGGAAAATACTTCTGCGCCCCAGTTTTCCATAAGAACTCTTCTATAGGGTTTTTGTTCATAGCTACATTTTACCATATAAATTCTACAGTTAATTTTGAATAAGTGACATGCAAAGGCGAGAGCTGAACCCCATTGTCCGGCTCCTGTTTCTGTAACAATCCTTTCTACACCTTCCTTCATGTTAAAATATGCTTGTGCAACAGATGAATTTGGTTTATGACTGCCTGGAGGACTTACTCCTTCCCATTTGAAATATATTTTTGCAGGTGTGTTTAATGCCTTTTCTAAATTTCTTGCTCTATATAGGGGTGTTGGTCTCCATATTCGATATATTTCTCTTACTTTCTCAGGAATTGATATATATCTTTCGCTGCTAACTTCTTGTTTTATTAGTTCCATTGGAAATATTGCTTTTAACTCATCTGGACCTATTGGTTGCTTTGTTTGTGAGTTTAATGGTGGGTCTAATGGGGTTTTTAGATCTGCTTGAATATTATACCATTTTTTTGGTAAATCATTTTCGTCTAGCTGTATCTTTATTTTTTTCATTTCTATCATATATTATTATGTTGTTAATACTATATAAATATTGAGCATAAATGTACATTAATGTACATAATTAAACATTTTAGCTATTTATTTTAGAAAGATGTACAATATTTATATATTATCCTTGTAATATTGTATAAACATGTGGAGAACAATTGCCAAATATTTTAACAGATATCCAAAGAGGAAGAGACTTGCACAGAAACTACTTGAATACGGTTTAAAGGTAAGCAATAACAAAATATACTGTGGAGAAATTGAACTTTCTGATTCTAAAATTGCCAGAGCATTTAAAGTAGATAGAAGAATTATTACAAGTACAATAAAAACAATATCAAAGAAAAAAGATTTGTTAAAAGTATTTTCTCAATTAAATCCAACTTGTCATCTAAAAGATGTTGCTCCAGAGATGAATTGGGGAGTAATTGAAATTATTCCTGAAGATCCAAGTATGCCAGGAATACTTGCAGATGTTGCAAAAGTTGTTGCTGATGCAAAAATAAGTATTAGACAGGCAATAGTTGACGACTTTGAATTTTCGGAAGAACCAAGACTCTTTATTGTTACTGAAAAACAAGTCCCAGGAATACTAATTCCAAGAATTAGAAAAATAATAGGTGTAAAAGCTGTTGTTATCTATTAGATTAATATCTTTTTTACAAGATAGTTAATATCTGTTTCAAGATTGGAAAAATATCAAAAATTCTGGTAAAAACTTGTTGAAAAGATGAACTTGTATGAATTCTATTTTTAATAATAAATATCTTTAAGGATTGCTCTGGGCTTTCATCAAATAACTCATCTCTTGCTGTTGTATTAATTGTAAGAGTTCCTCCATCATTGAAGTAATGGGAAAACGTTACCTTTTTACCTGAATTGTAGGGTCCTAACCAATATTCAATATCTCCATCTCCCCAGTCAATATAATATGAAACATTATGACCTTCGGGATCTTTTGAACTTATTGTAAGATCGTAAGGTTCTCCAGTTTTTACAACTCGTTTGCCTTGCATAGTTGGTGCAGAAGGGGGTTTATTATCTAAAATAGTAATAATATGTGGCTCTGACCAATCACTTTTTTTATCATGAACATCTTTTGCCCATACACATACTTCATATTCTCCAGGTTCACCCCAGGCATATGTTGCTTCTACTGTCACACTAGAATTAAATGGACCATACCATTTACTATAAACATCATTTCCCCAGTCAAATTGATAAAAGATATTGTTGTCTTCAGGATCTGTTGTATTTGCTGAAAAGGTATGATCTACTTTTTCCAGTCCTTGCAAAGGACCATTTGGCTTGTCAGGTTCATAAGGTGAACGGTTTGGATTATCACTCCAAATTAAAACAGATGGATCTCCAATAATATTGTATACCTCAAAATAGTATTTTGTAAAACCTCCTCCACTGTAGTTTTCAAATAAATATAGAAGTGCCATATCTGTCATACCCCCAATCCACTCAAGACCATCATCCCACCAAGCCTGAAACATTCCTTTTTCAAGAATATCATCTTCATCCCAATATGTCTTTGCAGAAGATCCCCAAAATGCAAAAGCAGCCTTATCTTCCTCCCTAAGCCAAGTTTCTCCAAAACATTCGATTTGATCAAAGGAATTTGTGTAACAAGCGTGACTACAGACAAATGGATACATATTTTCGTTCATAAGGTCTTTTACATCTGACCTGTCAAAAGGAGGCCCATCAGTCCAGCCGCTAGCAATTCCATGTCCAGAAAATACAACAAGACTTCTACCATCATTAACTGCATCATGGATATCTTGGGTTGTTGCTCCATATCTATATGAATAAAGTTTGTCGCATGAATAATTAGAAGGATTTAAATAATTATCAATAACAAAGTTATGTGTTTCCTCAGAGATCCAATGATATTCAGTTGAAGCCATAAAGGAAGCTTTTTTTATCCAATCATTTGATGTAAAATTCCCTATTTCATAATATAGAGTTTTTTCAACCATCGTTTCGACATGAATTTCTTCAGATGCAGGAAATCTACCGATATTAATATCTGGGAAATAATCGTTTCCATCAATAGCTACATAGTATAAATCAGTGGCAGTGGGAGAAGCAGAACCAGTAAAAGTTGGTATCTGTTGAGTATCGCCAACTAGTAAAATAAAAACAGGTGGGTTGTTCCAATTATAATATGCGTCCTCAATATAATTAGTGATGCTCTCTTTATTTGAGCCACCTGGTATTTCTGAGGTTTTAGTGATTTTTACATCAAAATCCAAATATTCCTTGAAGTTTGCTAGAGGCTGAATTTCATCATAAAATGCATCATCAATAATTATTAGGTAGCATTCTTGTTTTCTATTAAGAAGTTCTTTTTCAAAGGATTTATAGTTGATGAATATATGTTCAAATAATTTTTCATAAGTAGGTGAATAGTATCTTTCAATTTTTTCACGGGTTTCTATCATGTTGCTATTTTGAAAATCAATTTTAATTTCACAGAAATTCATTAATTTAAGTTCACCTGTGGAAGGATTATATTGAACTGGAGAAATTTCAATTAAAGCAAGACGACGTGCACGTATATATCCAATTTCATCTATTTTTACAATATCTTCAGGAAAAAAGGAATCAAGTAAATAGAAATCCTCATCAAAAAGAAATTCTTGCTGTTCTTTCGGTATTTTTTCACTTGAGCTTTGGCATGGAACAATATAAATTGGCAAGTTAAGCTTCTCAAGAGATGTATAATCCCAAGACATCTTTGTAATGGTGATTACTGGATTAGCTTCATAAGGTATTTCAACAAATCGTCTAATTGTTGGTAGTTTTGCCTTTCCTTCATGATAATTAAATCCCGCACCAGGTAAAACTATCGATGCAAATAGTCCAAATTCTGTTTTTACTATTTCGAATTCAAATTCTCCTGAATTAAATGTTAGTTCTAATGAAAAATTTTTGTATCCATTATCTATATTTTTTACATTTTTAACATGTTGTGAAGTAGTACTAACTGCTGAAATAATTGATGCTAAAAATAAAAAAAAAGAAAGGATTAGTAAGACTATTTTTTTTGTCTTTTTAAGCATTTAGTTCGGTTATATTATTGTATTTATCTATATAATAATCTTTCTAATATCGGTAATCGGCTCAATAGACTCTCAATAATTCGTAGTAATGGTTGACTATATCTTGCTCTACTGGTTGTGATTTTTAACTTTAAGAAGGCTTGCGAACCAACTGCATTATACATATCCTTTGCAAAACAGACGATTGTATAGTCTCCTACCGACCCCCAAGCATGATTAAGTGTTATTTCCTCTCCTGAAGAATAAGGTCCTTTGAAGCTTTCTATGTTTCCATCACCCCAGCTGACTTTGTAATAAATATCATTTCCTTCAGGATCTTCTGCGGAGAATGTGAATGTTAATAATTTCTTTGGCGGTGCAGAAGTTGATCCAGTAATTATTGGTATATTTGGACCTTGATTTTCAACAATTACAAGTGTTGCTGGTTCTGACCAATCGCTTTGGCCATAGTGTTTATCTCGAGCCCTTACTTTTACCTTGTATGTCCCAACCTCGGTCCAGATATAATGTACCTTTCCAGATTGTCCGGATCCAAACGGACCAATCCAATCACTTAATGTTCCATCTCCCCAGTCTAGCATGAACCAAAGAGAATCATCTTCAGGATCATTTGCCACACAGGTAAAGGTTGCTTCTCCAAACTGTGCCCATTCGGTAGGACCAGCAGGTGCTGGTGGTTTTTCAGGTGGTAGGTTTGGATGTGGATTTTTTAATTTCTGTGCAGGATCTGCAAACAATAGACATCCTTGAATGATGCCACGCCATGTTCCATATTGTGGATCCCAATCTAGTGTTGGTGCCATTATGTCTTTGGACCATGCATGGGCCTTTCCAAGTTCCCAATTTGTTGGATATCCCGAGTTTTCTAGATCAAGGAAATAATCCCAGAATGACTTTGCTTGAAATGCACTACTTGAATTGGTGGTCTGAAAGTTACCCCAACCGAAAACTGTGTTATACACAACACCAAAGGCAAGTTCTGTATCTGAATGGAAAAGCATTGAGTGAAGAACACCATCGTCTGATGCATCCATATCGCCGCAATGGCATCCATAGTCATGTAAAAAGAACGGTTTTGTATTATGATAATTAGATTCCCAGGAGCTTGATTCTACATCTAATGATTTATACGAATCTGCATGAGCAATTCCACTCATAACTGTAACTTTATCATTGTTGATGTCTTCTTTTAATCCATTTATAGCTGCAAAGGTATTTCCCCCATTCCAACCAGGATTAGGTGGTTCAGCAGTCCACATAACAGAAAGGTCAAACATGTCATCTGGATGTTCTTCATTCCATGTTTCAAAACCAAATTGAAAACCAGCCCATTCTGGAAATGGTCCGTCTGCATCAGGATCTGGACCAAGCCAATCGTCGGTTCCCTTAATTGCACTGTAATCCATGAAATCATCCCCCTGACATGGCCATGTAGTATCTCCGCCATAGAATGCTGCATTATCTAAATATTCTTCATCAAGATTATCTGCATAATAAAAGCTTTTTTTCATCCAGTTTGAAACATCTTGGGGTTCATCACAGGTGATTCTACCGATGAATATTTCAGCATATACATCAAAGCCAGTATCTCCTTCTTCACCCCAATAGTTATCATGATCGGCATTAAATGTTTTGTCAAGGTTACTCCAGTATATATCAGAGTCAGCATTAGACTCATATTGATATCTCATATGCCTAGCTGGAATCCATTCATCATCGCCACCAATAAAAATGTAACTAGTTCCCCAATCCTGAAATGCATCTTTACAAAACTCACGAATATGAGCTTGAAGGTCATTAAACATAGGATCTTCGTCAAAGTAATCTTCACATGCATCTATTTGTTGAATGGTTACTAAAGTGGAGCTTAAACCCTCGTTATTGTGTCTGTCAAGTAGACTCTCCCAATTGTATGGAATTTGACTGTTTGTATCCCAGTAATCAAGATCATTATGTTCTGTGGTAATAATTACATAATCATATTCATCACTTGGATCACATAATCCACCTTCATATTCAAGAGTTAATGTATTCATCTGATAATCATTAGCTATTTCAGGATTATCAACTAGCTTTTCTACCCATGCTTTATCCTCAAAAGAATTTCTGAAAAATTGATTTACTTTGTTTGTATCTTTAAGTTCGATATCGATTGCGATTTCAGGATAATAAAATATTCTTCCTTCACTTGGAATATATTGAACTGGATTAACAGTTAAATCAAGAATTGCATATCCACGGGAGTATCCAATATGATAATTTTCTTTTATATTTGACGGATAAGGATTAGAAGATTCATACACATCAGTATTTATTACAAATTCCCCAATAGAATTGCCAAATGGAACTGGGTCTTGATATGGAAACACCGGTATTTTTACCAAATCAGAATCAACTAAATCAATTTCAACAGGATTGCCAATAACGTTTACATTTGCTACATCTTTCATAGGCGGGATTAATAACCTAATGATGTTTACAGGCATTAATGGTTCACCTGCATACTTGCCAGTGTTTATACAACCAGACATTTCAATCAAAGAATATTTGGAATCACTAACTGATGTTGTCTTAATTTTTGGTTTATCAAATTTGTAGCTATAACTAATACTTTTGATATTGATTCCTGATTGTTGATCTAAATTTCTGCTTGTTGAAATTTCCATTGAAGTAACAAATGATGTAGAAATCATTACAACAAATATTGCTACACAGAAAATTTGCTTGAAAAACTTGCTTTTTCTTATATATTTTTTACCCATTTATTTACCTTCCTATTATTTTTTCAAAAATCAAATTAAATAACGCGAAACGATGTAAAAGAGTTTCAAGAAACTGGAATAATGTTGGGTTTGTTACAGCTCTATTTGTATTAATTTTTAATTTATAAGTGCTTTGTAAACTTCTACCTCCATATTCATCATTAGCAATTATAGCAATTGTGTATTCGTCTGGTTCACTCCATGAATGACTAAACGTTGCTTCTTCACCTGAGTCATATGGCCCGGTAAGTGGTAAATAGTATCCATCTCCCCAAAATACCATATAGAATACATCGTGACCTTCAGGATCCTCTGAAACAACATTAAATGTCATTAATTTTTTGGGCGATCCGGAAGTTGGACCCCTGATAGTTGCTGGTTGAGGCGGCTCATTTTCAAAAATTGAAATTGTAAAGATTCCAGACCAATCGCTTGTTACGCCATATTCATCTCTAGCCCTTACTTTTATTGGGAAATCTCCAAGTTTTGTCCAAATATGAGATGCATATGCAGTCTTTCCAGACGCAAATGGGCCAATCCATCCAGAGTCAGTTCCATCACCCCAATTAAATTGATAATATATGCTATTTCCTTCAGGATCGGTTGTAGTTGTTGAAAATGTCGTTTCAATATCAATAGTCCACTTTTTAGGTCCTTCTGGTATTGCAGGTATCTCTGGTGGACGACTTACAACACCCATTGTTAGGTCAGGATTGCCCCAAAGAGCTCCCCATTCAAATGTTTCTAATCTTAAATAATACCAGAGGTCGTGAGTATACATCTCAAGCAATGCCCATTGATGTGCTTCACCCTGTGTGTAATCTCCTGAAGTACATTTTGTACTAAAGAAATAATCCAAGGATGCACTAGCGCCATCATATGGATCATTCCATCCATGATAACCATAAGCAATAGCTGTTGCACCTAAAAAGCCGATGGCACCCTGCTTCATCATCATCTGGCCAATATTGTCATAATTAGTATCAGAATTACTACAAGCACATGCAAATACAATTGCTGGATAATTATCATTCAGATAGTTACATGTATCTGTGTCAACAAATGGCTGAGATGGGTAATATTCGTAACAAGCGGTTGGAGAGCCATGACCTGCATAGTTCACAAATGCATATTTACCAGAAGACCACACCTCCTTTACATTTGCATAACTTACATCATAATCACATGGATATGTAGTTTGAGCTTCTTCATACATAGTTACCCTTGTCCAATCTGCCATCCAGGGATTTTCTTCAGGATCAGTTTTCATTTCCATAAGTACTGCATTATCTGTATCAGGCCAGAAAAATGTTCCAATAAGTAAAATATTCTTTTTAAATGATGGATCATTGTTTTGTTCATAGGCAGCAGTTTTTTCACAAATATCTTCAACGATATTTTTATCACTCCACGGAATTCTTCCAACGTTTACTTCGGTATGAAAATCAATAGGATCAGAGTTTTCACCATATCTGTGATCTCCATCTATATCCCAAGATTCACTATCAGGTAAAGACAGTTCTGCATAATAATAATCAGTGTCAGGACCTGGGTCGGTACGTCGCATAGGTACATCGTCATAAGAGCCAATTAAACACACATCTTTAATACCCCATTGATCAGATGGGTATTTATCTCTTAAAAAGTTCCTCATTTTTTCTTCTAGATCCCAACCGTCATAGTGTGATTCTACCCAGTCAGTTGTTGCAACGTAGACATTTTTACCTTTTGCTTCTTGCCATTCCACTAATGGTTCAATTTTTGATGTTAATGAATCAGTTGTTATAATTACATAATCGTATGATGCTCTTCCGCTTTTACCAGTAGGATACCAATCTTTTGCCTGATTGTAGTTATAAATTATTTTCTGTTCGAATTTTTGTAATTCAGGAATATTATCGATCATTATTTGTTCTTCAGACCAATCTTCTGGATATTTATATCTAATAAAAACAGTAATTTCTGGGAAATAAGAAAGTCTTCCAGATATGGGGTTATATGAAAATGGCATAACTCTAACATCTACAATATTATATTTTCTATATCCTCCTGTTAGAACAAGTTCCACATTGGATTCTGGATAAAAATCATCTTTGAAGTAAACACTATTATAATTATCCCAATATCTTTGTTCTTCTTTTTCCCTAAATATTGGATCTTCCTTTCCAATTGCATATGGTAGTTGACATGGGATTATGTTGTAATTTCCAGCTAGAATAATTTCTTCATCGGTTTCATAACTTATATCTACAAGTTCTGTACCTGGGGGAATTGCTATTGTAAAAATCTTTGAAGGCAGATTAGGTTTACCAGGTACAAGATAATGACCAAAGTCTTCAAGAATTATGTAGTCATCGGTTGCTCTTTTATCTATTTTAAAATCAGGAATAATAAATGTTGAAATTATTACATCTTCTTCAAAAATAATATTTTCAATTTCGTTGGTATTGAGATTTTTTTCAATAAATGTAGCACTTGCTAAAACACTTGAAATCAGTAATAAAAAGCCTATACTAACTCCTATTATTTTTCTCATTTTTTTCACCTCTAAATTAAAAATTACTAATGTTTTTTATATACCTCCACAATTAACGATTGTTATCTATCTGCAACATATAATGTTTTCGATAGTTATAATATTTTTTATTATTAAAGCTTATTTAATAAACAATTTATATTTTTTTTAATATTTTTTTATTTTATATAACAAATATAACAGATTTACAAAAATATTTACAACTATCTAACGACCATAACAGGTTTATGAGCATATTGAACTACCTTATTTGCTACACTTCCTAGTAAAAACTGCCCCAATTCACTTGTTCCTCTACTTCCGAGTAC
Source organism: uncultured Thermoplasmatales archaeon (assembly GCA_964346655.1). Lineage (GTDB taxonomy): Archaea > Thermoplasmatota > E2 > DHVEG-1 > DHVEG-1 > CAYFVP01. Next base: position 32,450 of record CAYFVP010000137.1, on the reverse strand, counting down.
AATTAAATCAACATTCAATTTGTTCGAAACATCAATAATTCTTGCTGCCGGGTCACCTTCTTCAACCATCCCCGTTATTTGAAACGATTGGTGGCCTAAATCCTCAATAGCATCTGAAATTAGATTATTTGCTTTTTCTTTTAAAACTTTATAAATGTTATCATCAACAAATGTTTTATCAGAAGGACTTGGAATAACTCCAAGTAAAATAAGTTCACCATATTCATCAATAAGCGAAATTGCTCTATTCAAAGCTTGTTCAGAGCCCTCTGACCCATCAAAACCAACAAGAATTTTTTTCATAATCTATTTTTTTCTCCATACAGGACCCTCTGAAGTGTCCTGTATTTCAAAACCAACCATTACTAAATCATTTCTTATTGAATCAGCAGTTTCCCAATCCTTATTTTTACGCGCATTTTCTCTTTTTTCAAGGAGAATATCAATTATCCTCTCAATGCTTTTTTCTTTAATATCTACATTATATTTAGAAACAAGACTAAGTAAATTTACTAATAAGTCTTCATCGGATTTGAATGTTTCAACATGTTTAGGTTGAAACAAGGTTAAAATATCTCCTAATTTTACTAAAATACTATAAGCATAACCACAAAGTGTCTTATCAGGATTTGAACATATTTCAAAAAACCTATTACTGGCATTAACAAACTCAAAAATTGTAGAGACTGCTTGAGGTGTATTAAAATCATCATCCATTGCTTTTTCAAAATCGTTTTTAAAATTATTGATATTTAAAAGATAATCTTTTTCTTCTGAATTCAAATCTTTTCCCTCAACAATCTCTGAAACATATTCTTCTGATAACTCATTCAATTTTTCTTTTAATCTATAAATCCTATCAAGACCTTTTTCTGCATTTATCAAGGCTTTTTCACTAAAATCAGGGGGACTTCGATAATGAGCTTGAGCATAAAAAAACCTAACAATTTCAGGATTCCATTTCTTTAATAAATCTTTTACATTGATAATATTTCCAATTGATTTAGACATCTTTTCTCCTTCAACAGTGAGAAGACCAATATGCATCCAATACTTTGCAAATTCTTTTCCAGTTGCTGCTTCAGCCTGAGCAATTTCATTTTCATGATGTGGAAAACGAAGATCCATCCCTCCACCATGTATATCAAAAGGAAGACCTAAAAATTTACTGCTCATAGTAGAACACTCAATATGCCATCCAGGTCTTCCCCTGCCCCACGGACTTTCCCAAAAAGGCTCACCAGATTTTGCCTTTTTCCAAAGGGCAAAATCGAGAGGACTTTTTTTATTTTCACCTGGTTGAATTCTTGCACCACTTATTAAATCCTCAAGTTTTTGACCTGATAGTTTACCATAACTTTTAAAATTTTCAACAGAAAAATAAACATCTCCACTTGACTCATAACCATATCCTTTTTCGATAATTTGTTGAATCATTTTTATCATATCAGGGACGGTTTCTGATGCTTTTGGATAAATATCCGCTTTTCTAATTCCAAGTTTATCTAAATCATCAAGGCATCTCTCTGTGAATTTTTTAGAATATTCAAGTGCATCAACTCCTTCTTTTGCAGCTGCAGAAATTATTTTGTCATCAACATCTGTGATATTCTGAACATATGTAACTTTATATCCTGTGTATTCAAAATATCTACGAATTAAATCAAAAGCAAAGTATGTTCGAGCATGGCCAATGTGTGCATCAGAATATACTGTCATTCCACAAACGTACATTTTAACCTTTCCATTTTCAACAGGTTTAAATTCTTCTTTTTGCTTTGTTAAGGTATTGTATATTTTCAAGGTCATTTCTCGTCCTCAATTATTATCCCAAATAAAGATTTAAATATATATCTTACTAAAAGATTTTCCAAACTATTTATAAACAATTTATATATACTCACACAACAGGGGATTAATTATGAAAACAACCTTCAGTATTATAAAAGCAGATGTTGGAGGCTGGCCAGGCCATGCTTTGGTTCATCCAGAGCTTGAGAAAATAGCCAGCAAAAAATTAATTGAAGCAAAGCGTGAAAAACTAATTACTGATTTTCATGTTACACATTGTGGAGATGACCTTGAACTAATAATGATTCATAAAAGAGGGATTGATTCAAAAGAAATTCACAGTCTTTGTTGGGATACATTTTGTGAAGCAACAGAAAAATCTCGTAATCTTGGGCTCTATGGCGCAGGACAAGATTTACTCTGTGATGCTTTTTCAGGAAATATCAAGGGCATGGGCCCAGGAGTAGCAGAGATGGAATTTACTGAAAGAAAGGCAGAACCAATAATTGCATTTATGATGGATAAAACAGAACCAGGAGCATTTAATTATCCCATATTTAAGATGTTTGCAGATCCATTCAATACTGCCGGTCTTATAATTGATCCTTCTCTTCACGATGGTTTCTCATTTGAGGTTTGGGATATTCAGGAACACAAAAATGTAATGCTTAAAACACCTGAAGAAATGTATGATCTTTTAGCACTTATCGGTGCTAAATCAAGATTTGTAATAAAACGTGTTTATCCAAAAGGAAGTTCAAAACTCCCGTCTAATGAGCCAGTAGCCGCAATTTCTACTGAAAAACTCTATCAAATTGCAGGTGAATATGTCGGAAAGGATGATCCTGTTGGAATTGTACGTGCTCAATCTGGACTACCTGCAGTTGGGGAAGTTCTTGAGCCATTTTCTGTAGGTCATTTGGTTTCAGGATGGATGAGAGGATCACATAATGGCCCCCTAATGCCTGTATCTGTTGAAAATGCCAAGTGTACAAGATTTGATGGTCCTCCAAGAGTAATTGCTTTAGGATTCCAACTAAAAAATGGAATGATTACTCAACCTGTTGATTTATTTAATGATCCTGCATTCGACATAACAAGGAAAAAAGCTCAAGATTTTATGGATTATCTAAGAAGACATGGCCCATTTGAACCTCATCGTTTGCCAATGGAAGATATGGAATATACAACTCTTCCAAAGGTAATGAAAAAGTTGGGATCTAGATTCAAAAAAATAGAATAGATGTTTACTTTAATTTTAAATAATAGGATTATATTCAGGTCTTTCCTTATAATTTGTTTGGAGAAAAAATAATGGCTAGAATTCATGCGAGAAGAAAGGGAAAATCTAGTTCAACTCATCCAGTTGATAGAAAAAAGCACCCTGATTGGAGTTCGTTAAATCCTAGAGAAGTTGAATCTCATGTTATAGATCTTGCTAAATCTGGCAAATCTACAAGTGAAATTGGACAAATATTAAGGGATCAGTATGCTGTTCCTGATATTAAAATTGCAACTGGCAAAAAAATAACAAAGATACTTGAGTCAAATAATATAAAGTCTGAAATACCTGAAGATTTGGTAAACTTAATTAGAACTGCACTTTCACTTAGAAAGCATCTTGAAACTCATAGAAAAGATTTGAAAAATAAAAGAAATCTACAGTTAACTGAATCAAAAATTAGACGTCTCACAAAATATTATCAGAGTAATAACCGAATTCCTGAGAGTTGGAAATATACACCAGAACAGGCAAAATTAATGTTTGAATAGATGAGATTTTTTTACAGTTTTTTATTATTTTAGTATTTTATCGACAATTAACGTTTGTTATTTCACAATTATTATAAAGAATCAGGAAAATATAAAAATATAGAAATTAAGTTTTGGAGGTGATTAATGAACAAGAAAAAAATAAAAATAATAATAATTTTAGTCCCATTGATTTTAAGTATAGCAACTCTGTCAGGTTGTATAGCAGCAAATGCTATTCAAACTAAACATTGGGACCATATAAATACTGAAGGAACTGCAGTTAAACTCTGGGGATATTTAAAACTACCTGAAAATGCCCATAATTGGGATGCATATTTTGTATATGATACAGAACGCCATGATAACTGGGAACATTATCAATATCGAGTTGAAGCAGATAGTTATGATAATTGGAATTTTTTCTCTGTAGAAATCGAAAATCTTGATCGGGAAACTATATATCACTATCGAGCAGTTGGAGAACATAAATCACAAGCAAATACCATTAGAATTGGATTAGATAATACATTTATACCCGGTGGACCTAGAGTTATTGTAAAAGATCCTTCATTTATTGGACTTGATTCTGCTGTAATTGAGGGTGAATTGACGCATTTGGGTGGAGCAGACTCTTGTAATGTACATTTTATCTATGGTACCGATCTAGACAATTTAAATTTAGAAACAAACGATGTAATTATGACATCAACTGGAAATTTTAATGCAGAATTAACCGGACTATCTAGTTGCCAAAAATATTATTATAAAGCTGTAGCAACAAATGATGTAGATACATGGGTGAGTAATGCCCCTTTGCATACTATAAGAGAATTTACACCAGGAATGCCTGTTGTTCAAACATATTTACCAAACGATGTTACAACAAACTCAGCAAAATTCCGTGGTGAATTATTCGGATATGGTGGAACATCAACATGTGAAGTATGGTTTGAATATGGTGATGAAGATCCTAACAATCTTGATGAAATTACTAATTCAATTACCCTTGATAATCTTGAAGAATTTAGTATAGTTCAAGATGGACTTACTGGAGGACCTACTTATTGGGTTAGAGCAGTTGCAAATAATGGAGTTTGTGAAAGTAAAGGCAAGGTTAAGGAATTTAGAACATCAGATTATAAAAGTCAAATTATTCAACCAATTGACTCATCTGATGAACAAAACAGCATTAAAGTAATTTCTCAAGGTTCCATCTTAAGAAATCGTTTGACTTTACTAATAAATCATTTCTATAATAAGCTAAAAAACCTAAACAGTGTTTTACTTGAAAAAATCAAAGAAAAATATCCTTTACTTGATAAATATTTATAGAATCTTGGTTATCGATAATTTTTGTTATTTTAATGATAAACCAATATTCTTCTTTTTTTCTTTTATACATTAAAACAGATTGCAAAATATTTTTTAGATAGTTTTCCTTTTCTTAATTCCTTCATGGTAAAAGAAATTTTAAAGCAAGCAAAAAAAGCATCAAATATAATTTTTTCATTTCCAAAATCTACAAAAATTAGAGTAATATCTCACTATGATGCAGATGGAATAACATCAGCTGCAATAATTTGTAAAGCTCTTTATCGTGCTGGTTACAACTTTCATACGACACTTATGCGAAATCCTTTTGATAAAGGACTTGCAAGGGTTTCTAAGGAAGAAAATAGCCTTATTATTTTTCTTGATATGGGTAGTGGTCAAATTGATACGATTGAAAAAATGGATTGTAAATCAATAATTATTGATCATCATCAATTTCTTAAGAAAAAAACAACTGAAAATGTTTTTCAGATAAACGCAAATCTTTGTGGTATCAATGGAAATTATGAAGCTTGTGGTTCAACACTTACTTACTCTCTAGCAATATCAATAAATAAAAAAAACAGTGATTTAGGTGATCTTGCAATTACTGGTGCAACAGGTGATAAGCAATATATTGGTGGATTCAGAGGATTTAATAAAACTATTTTAGAAGAAGTAATTAAGAATGGGTATTTAAAAGAAAAATCAGAAATAAAACTATATGGAGATACGATTTTTAATGCGCTATATTTTTCAATTGATCCATATTATTCAGATATTTCTGGAAATAAAGATAACATTTTGAAATTATTAGAAAAATTAGATTTTAAAAAAGATGATACAATTGATAAGATTACAAAAAATAAAAAAAGGCAGCTTCAATCCTATTTGATGTTAAAATTGATAAAAAAAGGATGTGAAAAAAATATTCTTAATACAGTTATTAGACCTCGTTTTTATTCAAATAATTTTAATTGTGAACTTGAAAGACTTGCTGATCTTCTAGATTCATGTGGTAAGGGTGGTAATAGAGGTTTAGGACTTGAACTATGTCTTGGTAGTAGTAATGCTTTTAATGAAGCAGTTAAATTAGAAAGAAATTATAAACAAAAAATTCTTGATGAACTACTATTTTTAGAAAAAGACGGATTTAAGGAAAAGAAAAGTTATCGATATTTTTATAGTAAAGATTCATCACTTGGAGGTGTTATTGGAGGTATTGCAACTAACTTTATTTTAGATACGCAAAAACCATTAATATCTCTTGTTAAAAAAGATGATGAGGTTCATATTTCATGTAGGGGTAATCAATATCTTGTTGGTAAGGGTCTAGATTTGGGATATACTATGAGTGAAGCTGCAAAAAAATTAGGAGGTCATGGTGGTGGTCATAAAATTGCGGCAGGAGCCACAATTCAGTCTATTAAAGAAAACGAGTTTTTAGAGTTGGTAGATAAGATAATAGTTGAACAATTAAAGTGATAAAATGAATGTAAGTTGTAAAATAGAAATAGAATTTGATAATATAAAAAAAGCAGAAAATGTTTTCAAATCAATAAAGGTTGATGATTTTAATTTCGTTACTTCTAAAATAAAAAATAAAAAATTAGAAGCAAAAATTAAGGCAAATTCTATTTCATCTCTTCTCCATACAATTGATGATTATCTTGCCTGTATAACTGTTGCAGAAAAAGTTTTAGATAAAGATAAATAAGAACTATGTAATCCTGGTTTTTATATGAAATTTAATTTAAGTTCAATTTTTTCGTTTAGCAGCGATATTTCTTCAATGAAAAATGAGCTTAAAACAACAATTTCAAATTTTAATAAAGTTTTAATTGAAAAAGATAAAAGTGTTAAAATTGAAATAAAGAATTTTATAAATAATTCTTTATATCTAAATATTTCATCTGATGGTTTTTTCCGACCTCATAATGCATTACTACAATTGAAAAATGTAATAAGTAAAGAATTTGGAAAAAAACATCATCTCGGAATAAGAAACATTAAAATCGATAGTTATACCATTGATTTTGAACTTGAAAAAAAACCTTTAAAAGATTTTACAATTCCATTTGCAAAATTAAACGTTTCTGGAAAACAAATAAAGCTCATTTTAGAAGATGTCTCTGAAGATTTTTTACGAAGGAATTATATAGATAGGATGATTACACTTGCAAAAGAAAAGGTTGCAAATCAATATTATGAGGGAAAAGAAGAGTTTTGGAAGCTTATATGGGAGTCTGACCCTAAAAAGCATGTTTGGTCTAAAGATCCGACTGAAGAGATGGTCAAACGCGGTTGGTTAAAACAGGGACCAACTAAGGGGAAATGGTTTTATCGACCTCAAGCTGCAGCTATTCTTAAGGCAATGGAAAAAATTGCTATTGAGGAAGTATTAATTCCAATTGGTTTTCAGGAAATTATTGAGTCTAACATTGTTCCATTTGATATATGGCTTAAAACAGGGCACCTTGAAGGTATGCCTGGTGAGTTTTATTATATTTCAGAACCTACAAGTAGAGATGTTGAAAAATGGGAAAGATTTGTAGATTTAACAAAAATTACAAAAGAAATTGATTTTGATGAATTGAAAAAAAATGTTTCCGCCCCTTCAGCAGGTATCTGTTATGCTCAATGTCCAGTAATTTATTGGTCTTTTAAAGGAACAACAATTTCTGAAAAATCTTTACCTATTCTTATATATGATAAAACTGCAGTTTCTGGAAGATATGAGTCTGGAGGAAGACATGGTATAGAAAGGGTTGATGAGTTTCATAGGATAGAGCCTGTTTATATTGGAACCCGAAAGCAACTTCTTAATCTTCGTGATAAATTTATTGACCGTTACAAGCATGTTTTTAATAATATTTTTGATATTGAATGGCGTATGGCTTGGGTAACGCCTTGGTATATCCAACAAGCTGGAAAATTAGGTGATGAATCAACTCAAGATACAGGCACAATTGATTTTGAAGCATATATGCCATATCGAGGTGATCGTAGAAGCTCTGAATGGCTTGAATTCCAAAATTTAAGTATTTTAGGTGATAAATATATTTCAGCATTCAATATTAAAGCTCAAAAAAGTGAACTTTGGAGTGGATGCTCAGGTATTGGTCTGGAGCGTTGGGTAGCAGCATTTCTTGCACAAAAAGGGATTAATCCTGATAATTGGCCTGATGGTTTTAAAAAATATTTAAAAGAAATACCAAAGGGAATAGAGTTTCTATGAAGGAAAAAGAATTAATCGAATTCAAAAAAAATATCATGCATTTCGTCATCATGCTTGGGCAGGTTTAGGTTTTCTTTCTGTTGTTCTTGCATTTCGACTTATATTTTTTGAGGAAGCAGAGTTATTAACACCTGTAATAATAATTCTTGCAATCTATATTGTTATTTCACTCATTTTTACATATAGATATAGAGCCGGATTATCGTATGAAGATAAAACCGTAAAGATAGAAAAAATTGAATCTTCTAGAGATGAACTTGAAAAAGAAAAAATAAGGGTAGAAACTGAAAAAAAACGTTTAAAACTCGAAAAGAAAAAGGCAAAAGGAGAAGTTAAAAAAAATAAAAAAGCTGGAAATAATTATCTTTTTTTTTGTTTTATTAGCAATCAACTGATAAATAATTAAAGGAAAAACCTTTAAATAAGAACTCTATCCCACTCCGATGGCTAAACGAAGAAAAGAAAAGGATGAAGAGGAAGATAAACCTTTTAAAATACCAAAATTTGATATAGAGGCATTTTTAAAAAGAGAACGAAGAAACATCAAATCTACATTCATTTCATTTTTATTTGGTGCCTTTATGGCTTTAATATGTTTTGGATTTTGGGCTCTAATTGGAAATAATCCTTTTAGATGGGAATTGATTTTGCTTGTTGGCGTTGTCAATGCTGTTTTTTTAAAACATATATTTTTAAGAGTTAAATTAGATCTTACTGATTTTGGACGAAAAAATTGGTTTGGGTCTTATGCAATTTACTTTTTTTCCTGGTTAGTAATCTTAATCATTCTTGTTAATCCACCAGTATATGATGATGAACCTCCCAGAATAGATCTAGTAATATTACCAGATATGCAAGAAGCAGGTGGAGATGTTATGATTCTTGCTAAAATTACAGATAATTCTGGAATTGAAAAAGAAGGTATTGCTCTATCAATAGATAATAGTAAGATATCTTCAAATGATTTTGATTATAAAGATGATATTTTTAGTTATACATATAAGGGTCCTGATATTTTAGAGGGTGATGAAATCCATAATTTTGTATTAACTGCAACTGACTCAAGAGATAACTCTAAAGAGGTAAAAAGCTCTTTTACATATAGTAACGATACAATCACTTTAGCATCCCCTCAATCTGGTGATACAGTTCGTGTTGCAGATGATATAAAATTTGGTGTTAAAACTAATGTTTGGAGATTATATTATACAGTAGATGGCGGTCAAAAACAAATAAACGCATCTCAAGATCCTAATCGGGAAGAATTCTATGTAACATCAACTCAATATGATGGATGGGAAGCTGGTGATAATAGAACAATAAATGTAACAGCAATACTCACGTATAATTTTGAAAATCATTTTAAAAGAGATGAACAGGGTGAATTAGAATTAGATAAAAAAAACAATCCTATACATATTATATTTTTTAATGCTATTAATGATACAGATAATTATTACTTTGACGTAGCTGATGAATCAACAGTTGGTAAAACTGAGATAATTAATGCGCCTACTGTCAGAGTAAGAGTTGTTTCGGCTCCGGGTTTTGAAACATTAATATTAATAATTGCAATTATACTCGTTGCTTTAATCCTTAAATACAAGAAGAAAGATAAAAGAAACAAGAAATGAATGAATTAGCAGAGTTCTGCAAAGAATTAAAAAAGGATTTCAAACCAAAATTTCAAAATCCAAAACAACCAATAAAAGTTTGGAATGAATTAGATTTTTTAGATGGAAAAATAGTTGATACATTTGTAATTATTTTTAAAACTCGTGGATGCTCTTGGGCGCATACATCAGGATGTTCAATGTGTGGATATTTTAATGATACAATGTGGAACAATATATCCAGCAAAGATTTAGAAACTCAATTTGATAATGCAATGAATAATTACTCTGGCCAAAAATTTGTAAAAATGTTTACCTCTGGAAGTTTTTTAGATGAAAAAGAAATAAAACAAACTGTACAAATTAAAATCTTAAATAAACTTGTAAAAACCGTAGATAAGATATCCATTGAATCAAGACCTGAATTTATAAATGATAAAAATCTATCAAAAATCAGGGAAATATTAAATTCATGTAAATTTGAAATAGGTATGGGCCTTGAAACTGCAAGCGATTTTATCCGTAAGGTTTGTTTAAACAAAGGATTTTCCTTTAATGATTTTAAAAATTCGGTAAATATTCTCAAAAAATATAATTTTGAATTAAAAACATATGTATTAATAAAACCGCCTTTTTTAACTGAAAAGGAATCAATTGATGATGCAATAAATACTGTTAAAAAAATCAAAAATATAACAGATACAATTTCATTTAATCCAACAAATGTACAGAGAAATACTTTTGTAAATTATCTTTGGACACAGAAAAAATATAGACCTCCATGGCTTTTTTCTGTTGTTGAAATTCTAAAGGAAAGTAAAAAAATTATAAAAAATGTGAAAATTAAGTGTGATATTGCTGGCGGAGGAAGCATTCGCGGGGCACATAATTGCACGTTATGTGACAAAATATTTTTAGATGCAATTTCAAATTTTTCACTTTTGCAAGATATCAATGTTTTTAAAAACCTTGATTGTGAGTGCAGGGAAAAATGGTTAGATCAACTTGATATAGAAGATCTTGGTTTTGGTTCTCTATCAAATATGTATAAATAGATTGAAATGTCAGAAAAGGTCAAATTAAATGATACTGTAGTTCTAATAGATAATGCATACAGAAGATATCTTATCCCAATTCAGGAAAAAACAGATAAATTCAGAGGAATTGGAGTTTTTAATCCAACAGTTCTTGTTGGAAAACAATATGGAGAAGAGTTTGAAATAGGAAATAAAAAATTTTGGGTTCTAAAGCCCTCCCTTCAGGATAAACTTCTAGGTATGAAAAGGCATGCCCAGATTATTTTACCTAGAGATGCTGCCCATATTATCATGAACTGCTCTATAACCTCAGGTCAAATTGTGCTTGAGGCAGGAATTGGTTCTGGCTCCCTTACCATTGCTCTTGCAAATGCAGTTGCACCAAATGGTAAAGTAATTTCTTATGACAACCGCAAAGATTTTATAAATCATGCTATCAAAAATCTTAAAATAGGAAACTTTGAAAGTTATGTAATTCCTAAATTAAAGGACATTACAAAAGGAATTGATGAAAAAGAGCTTGACGCAGTAATTTTTGACATTCCAAAACCCTGGGAGCCAGTTGCCCATGCTTGGCATGCATTAAAAGCTGGTGGATATTTTTGCACATATTCTCCATTAATATCTCAGGTTGAAAAAACAGTAAAAGAGATAAAAAACCATAAATTTATTGATGTAAAAACATTTGAAAATATACAGCGGGAAATGATTGTTTCTGATTTTGGCACAAGACCCAGCTTTGAAATGTTGGGTCATACTGGGTATCTAACATTTGCAAGAAAAGTTCTATAATTTTATCCCACGCTGGTTTTGATAGTTACCAGATTTTTTGTCGTATAATTCTGAGGGAATCGATAACATTCTTTCAAAAATAATCTGACAAAATCTATCTCCAATCGGAATTTCCAATGATTCGTCATTTGAATTAAAACAAGAAATAGTTAATGTTCCATGAAAACCTGCATCTACTTTTCCAAAACTGGCAAGTATTCCTTTTCGTGCATAGCTGCTTCTTATCCATAGTTGTGATGTTAAATGGGGCCCCATTTTTACAAATTCTTTTGTTGAAATGGCAAACCACGTGAGAGGGGGAATTTTTGCAATTCCATCCCTTATATGTTCACTTGTTTTTTTAATAAATATTTCGGCGATAGATAAATCATAACCATTTGGTGTTAGATTATTTTCGTTGAAAGGCTCAATTCCTAAATCATCATTTTTAATTGAGTTTAAAATATCAATGTCGGATAGGATACTCATAATATCACAGTTTTATCTGTTAATAATTGTAATGCTGTTTATTGTAATATCTTTTAGTGGTTTATCGTATCTATCAGTTTTAACTTTTGAAATTGCCTCAACAATATCATAACCTTCTGTAACCTTACCAAAAATTGAATGATGTCCATCTAACCATGGTGTTGGGGCAACTGTTATAAAAAATTGTGAACCCCCAGTATTTGGACCTGCATTTGCCATTGATAAAATTCCAGGGCTATCGTGTTTGAGATCTCTATGAATCTCATCTCTAATGCTGTAACCTGGTCCTCCTCTACCAGTTCCATGAGGACATCCTCCTTGGATCATAAAGCCTGGGATTACTCTATGAAAAATTAATCCATTGTAAAATCCTTGATCTGCAAGTTTCATAAAATTTCCAACAGTAATTGGTGCTTTATCTCCAAGAAGCTCAATTTTAAAATTACCCATATTTGTTTTTACTAATGCTTTCTTTAACATAGTTTCAAAACCTCTAATTCTAATAATTTTCTATAGTTATACTACTTATGATAATATCGTTATAAGGTTTCCCACCACCTACTTGACCATAACTACTATCATGAGGTTCATCGGCAATTTCTCGTACATTATTAATTCCATAGATTGTTTTTCCAAATGCAGCATAACGTCCATCTAATCCGTGTTGTGCTCCATCACATATAAAAAACTCTGCACTCCCTCCAACTCTATCACCAGTACTTGCCATTGAAATTGCACCGTCATCGTGTTTTACATCAGAATCTTCAAAAATGATATTTCCATAAGGGCTTTCAGATGTTGATCCATCTGGAAAATATTTGCCAGCTTGTATCATAAAACTATCCATAACACGGTGAAATATCATTCCATCATAAAAATCATTATTTACAAGATTAATAAAATTTTGACAAGTCACAGGCATTTCATCGATATAGAGTTCAATTGCAATAGCTTTTTCTTTTGATAGTTCTATTACGGCAACTGGATAATTGGTTCCTGCAATAGAATTTATATAAGCAGGATCACTCTTGTAACCACTCGTACTAGTCCCACTATTAGAACCGTTACCATCATCAAAACTAGTAAAAACAATATAAAATGAGCTAAAAACCAACATAAGAATAATAATAATTACAAGAGCCATTGCAGGTTTATTTCTTTTTAATTTATGAGATGCTTTATATTTAGTAACTGGTCTCGAACGTCTTCTCTCACTAACAACTTTCTTAGATGCCATATTAATCGGAAATGGACATATAATATCTAATAAATAAGTATTTTGAGTAGAAATTCAGCTTTTACATTAAATTACCTTAGGCGAAGGTATATAAAAGATTTAATCTAATTATTGTAAGATTGTTAATCAAAAATTCAAACATAGGGAATCAAAAACAACTTTTAAATATAAAACGCCAAAACACTACTAGCATATGCCCTTTATGTCGAGGTACAAAACTCCTTTGTGGTAAAAACCGTTGTCCTGTAATAGTTAGATATCATTCACGTAAAAAAGTTAATCCCCTAATTGATACATTGAAAATTGGTGGTTCATCTCCACCCAGTGTATTTATCGGTAGAATTGGCTATCCAAAAATATCAATTGGCCCAATGATTCCACCGGTTATTGGTGATACATCAGTTATTGACACACCTGAACTATGGTTGGATAGAAGCATTGATGATATTGTAGATTTCCGTTCAATGCTCATCCGTGGGAAGCATACTGTTGATATTTTTGATGTTGAAAGTTCAAATAAGATAGTAGAGTATACTAGAGAGCTTGCTCTTGCTAAAAACAGTGTTTTTGCAGAAGCGATTTTTAAAAAAAAACCTGTAGGTAGAATTGCATTTTATGATGAAAGCCAACCACATGGTCCTTCAGCACCTCTTAAAAGATTTGATATAACAAATCCAAAATATGATCAACATATCGAAAAAGCATTTTATGATACAGATTTAAAGGCAAAAGAAGCAGTTTTAGGTCTTTATAAAAATGGCTTGAACGTATCAAAAATTCAACGTGCTTTTTCCGTTGGAGCATTTGGTATTAAAAAAAACAGAAAATTTGTTCCCACCCGATGGGGTATCACAGCAGTTGATTCATCAATAGGAGAAGAACTAATGAAGAATACAAAAACATACCCTTGGATAAATGAATTTAGGATATATTTTCATAATCAATTTGATAATAGATGGGTAGTCATTATGATGCCATCTGAATGGCAATATGAACTTATTGAAGCATGGTATCCAAAAACAACATGGAATCCTTATAGTCGAGGTATTTCTATTTTTAATAGTTATGAATTTTACAAAGGAAGAACAACTTATGCAGAAATTGGAGGTTGTTACTATGCGGCAAGACTTGCAGTAAATGAACTTCTTAATAAAGAAAAAAGACAAGCAGGTATAGTTATACTTAGGGAGGCACATCCTGGTTATATTATGCCAATAGGTGTCTGGAATGTTCGAGAAAGTGTTAGAAGAGCCCTTAATAAACCATTTGAAAAATTTGATACACTTGATAAAGCATTGGTTTTTATATCAAATAAAATGGATATTCCTCTTCAAAGATGGATTAGAAATAGTGCTGTTCTTAAAAATCAACTTTATCAAAAAAGACTTGAGGATTTTTAGGAAATTTCATGATTATTAAAGAAATTAATTGTAAAACTGCGTTATCACCTTCCTTTTTACCTGGTTTAGATTATTCTTTAAACCCTTATCGAGGCTGTCAACATAATTGTGCTTACTGTTATGTTCCAAATGTTTTACGTATTCAAAGAAGTTCTTGGGGAAGTTTTGTGGATGTAAGAACAAATATTCCAAATGTTCTTTTAAAAGAATTAAAAAAGAAAAAACCTGGAGTTATTGGGATTTCAACAGTGACAGATCCTTATCAACCTGTTGAAAAAAAATACAAACTTACAAGATTTTGTCTTGAACATTTACTCAAATATGATTTTCCAATTTGTATTCAAACAAAATCAGATTTAGTAGCAAGAGATATTGATTTGATATCAAAATTTTCAGATGCTGAGGTTATGTTTAGTATAGGAACATTAAATGATAATGAAAGAAAAATTCTTGAACCGTATTCATCTCCGATTTTAAATCGCTTAGAGACCATTAAACAATTTTCTAGTGAGGGAATTTATGTAAGTGTTTTTTTTGGACCGATATATCCTTCAGTTAAACCTAGTGATATTTCTGTTTTTGTTGATACATTTATTGAATTTGGAGTTAAAGAGATTATGGTTGATAAATTAAACCTTAAACCAGGAATTAAGGAAAATATAATTGAAGTTTTTCCATCCTATAAACGATTAATCGAAAATGTATCTTATCATCAAAAATTATATGATGAAATCTTACGAATTGGCATGAAAAAAAATGTGAAGGTAGTTTTAGCTTTCTCGAAATCTTTAATATTTATTGTCCCATAGCGATGGCTTTATTTATATAAGTGCCTATTATAATAAAAGTTGTTTAACGATGAAGACGACTACGAGCAATCTGTGTGATATTTATGGCCTCTATAAAACCAGATTGTAACAACAATTGTTTAATTTGATTTATTGAATTTGAGCTCTTAGAAATATCTGCAACTATGTCCCATCTAGCTTTTTTTCCTCTTTGAGAACTTTTTGATTCTGTCATTACTAGATCTATTTTTAATTCAGCGATTTTTTTTGCAATTTTTGCCAGACATCCAGGTGTATCCCCAAATTCAAGTTCTATTCTTACAAGATCCGTTGGTTTTCCGTATATAGGACTAATTGTTAGTGTATCAGTTTTTCTATCCAAGCTTATCAATACTTCGTCTCCTTCTTTTAAAGCAAGTGCTTCTCGAAATTCATTTGGAATTACCAAACGTCCTCTTGTGTCTAGAGTTATAATTGAATTCATAATATCTTCCGTGGGAAGTATGTGGGACTATACATTAAGCAATATATAAAATTTTTGTTGAAATATTTTTAAAATCCATGATATTAAAAGAAAAATCCTAACTTTATATAAATTTTAAATTCTTTACCAGCATTATTTAAGTATAAGGATTGTATTACCCAAAAAACCAAATTATTTAAATATAATTAAATTAAGTGATAGATATGGCAAAAGCAAGATCCCGTGTTGCAGCAAGAAAAATAAAAGACAGATGGAGAGCTAAAAATTGGTACAATATAGTTGCTCCACCTTCATTTGATAATATTACAATTGCAGATACACTAGCTGATAGTCCTGATTTTCTAATAGATAGAGTAACTGAAGTGTCTCTACAAGATTTGACAAATGATTTTAGAAAATCTCATATTACAATACATTTTAAAATAAACAAAGTTAACGAATCAAATGCTTACACGCAGTTTGTTGGTCATTCTCTAACTTCAGATTATTTACGTAGAATGATTAGAAGAAGAAGATCAAAAATTGAGGGAGTTTACGATGTTTCCACAAAAGATGGTGCGGTTATTAGAATAAAACCATTTGCAACAACGGAGAGACGTATACAAAATTCACAGCGAAAAATTGTAAGAGAGGCTATGAAAAAAACAATTTTTGATCAAGCAAAAACAGCTACTCTTTCAGAATTTGTTAAAAATATATTAGATGGAAAAATTGGAAGTGATATTTATAAAAATTGTAGAAAGCTATATCCTGTAAAAAGAATTGAAATATTTAAAACAGAAGTCATATCTCAACCATCAATATTAATAGAGGAAAAGAAAACAAAAAAAGAAGAAGAGGAACCAATTGAGCCAGAGAAAAAAGAGGAAAAGCCAAAAAAGAAAGAAGGAAAACCCAAAGAAATAAAAGAACCAAAAGAAGAAGAGAAACCTGAAAAAAAGGAAAAGGCAAAACCCAAAACAAAGGAAAAACCAAAAAAAGAGATAAAGAAACCTCCCGTTAAAAAAGTAACAAAGAAGACCTCTCCAAAAAAAGTAACAAAGAAACCATCAGCAAAAAAACCAGTAGCAAAAAAAACTTCAACAAAGAAAAAAACCACTAAAAAGTAATAATAATTTAAAAAGAATCTTTTTATATATTTAATTCAATACTATATATTTGATATATGAAAAAATGGGGAATATTGTTTATTACTATTATAATATTAATGCATTCAAATTTTTTAATAACTTATAGTGCAAGAGGATGTAAAGATATTGTTATATGTGGTAATGCTACTGCTGGAGATTATAATCTTTTACTAAAAGTAAGAGATCCAAGTAGACCTGGTTTACAGGTTTTATGCATTGTTCCAGAAGGTTATGAATATGATTATCATCATCCTTGGTCTGGGAAAAAAATAAGTTATACTTCATATAACAAGTACATTGGAGTTGCCACAAAAGGAGATACAATACCTAATATAGTTAAAGCAGGAATGAGCCTATCAGAAAGAGGTATTTCTTACGGTGATGCCGATACTGATTCATTAAGAATCAATCCATCAAGATATGCTTGGGATGATTTTGACTGGATACGTTTTGCATGTGAAAAGGCAAGTACTGAAGAAGAAGCAGTGGATCTTCTTACAAAAAAAGCTGTAAAAGAAATGCATGCTACAGGTGTATCAGAAAATCTTTTTGTAGTTGGACCAGAAAAAGGGTATGTGGTTGAAGCAGATGCTTTTAATTATAGAGTAAAAGAAATTAAAGATGGAATTGAAGTAATGTCAAATTATCCAAAGAAACTATGGAAAACACATAGATTAAAATTATTTCCAATTTCAAGAGATTTTAATAAAGTTGTTGAAAAAAATGTTCGAAAATTTAGCGCTGTGAGATTAGGATCAATATTTGGAATTAGGATTGTAAAAATTGGTGACAACTATATTTCTGCAAAACCAATATCTTTTTTCCATGCAAGAAGAACAAATAGTCTAGGAGTTGTAACAAAAATTCAAATTGGTGAAAGAAAAAATGTAGGCTACTTTAGTGTTGAGTTATTAGATATAAATGGCAAAATTGGTAAAGTTCGTGTTACAAATATCTATAAAGCATGGGAAGAAGAAATGCTTAAGCAAATAAACAGTAAAATAGATGGAAAAATTACTGTTGACGATATGATCTTTTTTTCAAGATTTGACCGTGAGGATTTAAATGGCTTAAGACCCATGTGTGAAGATTATTTTACATATGAAGCTGTAGCAATTTATAAAATTCCATCTGAAAATTATGAAATTTTAAGTAATGGTTGGTTTTCTGCAAATCATGCTTGCTCTTCAATTTATGTTCCTTTTCACATCTGTAATAATAATATTTATATGCCCTATCAAACAGGTGATGCTGCACAAATTTCTTTGGATCTTTTTAATCTATACGACCACGATGAGTTGATAAATAGTTTCAATAGAGTTGAAAGAGTATTTATCAATGAAACAGATAAAATTGAAAAAATATCAATTGAATACATCTTAAATGACACTGATATATCTGAATTTTTAACAACAATTGATATGAGTATGCAGAAACAAGCCTATTTAACTCAACAGATTTGGAAAGATATTGATAAAATAACAAATAAGCAAAAGGTGCTAAATGCAATTGATAGTATTTGGGAAGAAAATTATTTAGAAACTCTTGAAAATATAAAAAATGCGCTTTTTGAATTGGAAAAAATTTCAGGAACACAAATAATCAAACAAAGATTAAAAGATATTTCCTTTGACATTTGTGATTCAAGAATAAAAGCTGCAGATAATCTTGGAAAAGAAATAACCCATTCATTAAAAAAATTTAATGAAGGGCAAAATCTTGTGATAAACGGCCAATATAATAAGGGTTTTGAAACATTAGAAAAATCTTTTATTGAAGCTGATGCGTTAATAAAAGGTCAAGAAATAAATGAAGATGTTAAATCTGTTATAATAAATATCGATGAACATAGTACAGTTCTATATTTTTTAATATTTGTTTTAATAATTGCGTTAATCGTTCTTTTTGTGCGTTTCAGATTAAATTTTGAATAATCAAATCAAAAACATTAAAAAACAATTTTATTTGACTAAAACAGGGGTCTATTTGAGTAATGGTAAAAAAATTGTAATAATTGGCTGTGGTGCTGCAGGTGGAACAGCTGCTCAATTTGCAAGAAAAACAGATAGAAAAGCAGAAATTATTATTTTTGAAAAAGACAAATATCCACAGTATTCAAAATGTGGCCTTCCATATACAATATCTGAAATAATTCCAAAAAAAACCGATCTAATTGAATTTCCAAAAGATTGGTTTAAAAATGCAAATATTGAACTATTCCTTGATACAACTGTAGAAAAGATTGATATAAAAAAAGGTATTGTTTTAGCAAATAAAGGAAATGAAAAAATTGAAAAAAAATACGATTCCCTAATTATCTGCACTGGTGCAAATCCAATTTTTCCACCTATTAAGAATTTATATGAAAATGGTAGAATTATCAAAGGAGTTTTTGCTGTTAGAACAATTGATGATGCATTAAATATATCATCTTACATTAAAAAAGATGGGAATGCAACGATTGTTGGGGCAGGGCTCATTGGTCTTGAGATGGCTGATAATATTAGTAAGAAGAAAATGAATGTATCAGTTGTTGAAGCCTTACCAAATATTTTAGCAAATACTCTAGATGAAGATATTTCAAAGATAATTTTTGAAAAAATATCACAACATGTTAAAATTTTTACAAATCATCTTGCTACAAAAATTAATAATAAAAATGGAAAAATTAGTAAAATCTGTATTAAAAATAGGGAAACCGATGAGGAAAAAGAAATTGAAACTGATTTATTGATAGTTGCGGTTGGTGCAAAACCTAACATTAGTCTTGCAAAGAATATCGGATGTAAAATAGGTGAAACTAAAGGAATTATTGTAAATGATAAATCTGAAACAACTGTAAAAAATGTTTATTCTGCAGGTGATTGTACAGAATATATTGATTTTATTACAAATAAACCTGTTTTGATAGGTCTTGGAAGTATTGCTGTAAGACAGGCAATTTCAGCTGGAATAAATGCTGCAGGTGGAAGCTACAATTTTTTAAATGGTGTTTTGCTATCTAGAACCTCTGAATTTTTTAATCTTGAAATAGCGGGAGTGGGTCCCATTAATAAAAATTTATCTGACTTTTCCACTGTATCAGGCAGATTTAATGGTTTTTCCCGTCCAGATTATTTTCCAGGTGGTAAACCTATTACAATAAAAGTTACTGTTAATCAAAAAGATGGACGAATACTAGCTGCTCAGGCAGTTGGTGAAAATGCTGCTCAGCGCATTAACACATTTTCAACTGCAATTTTGGGACACCTTGATGTTGAAACTTTTAAAAAACTTGAAACAGCATATGCACCACCTATTGCACCAACTCTAGATGTTGTGACAATTGTGTGTGATATTGTTTCTAAAAAGTTAAAACAAAAGAAATAGATATGAAAATTTTACATATTGCTGATACGCATCTTGGCTATTCTGCCTACCGTAAGGTAACAGTAGATGGAATAAATCAACGTGAGATAGACACATATAATGCTTTTAAACAATTTATTGACTATGCAATAAAAACAAAACCAGATCTAATTATCCATGCAGGTGATTTATTTGATTCAGTTAGACCAAATAATAGAGCGATTACATTTGCCTTAGATCAAATATTAAAGCTTTCTGATGCAAAAATACCATGTGTAATTATTGCTGGAAATCATGAACATCCTAAACTCAAAGAAACAGGTCATATTCTTAGCATATTTGATCATGTTGAGCAAGTTTTTCCTATTTATAATGCAAAATATGAAAAGTTATCTTTAAAAATTGATAATCAAAGAATAACGATTCATGCAATCCCACAATGTGAATTAAAAAAACATTTTGAAAAAGAAATGAATAAATTAAAACCTGATTCAACTGCAGATTTCAATATTTTTGTATCACACGGCTCTGTCACTGGTATAAAAATATTTAGTATGAATGAATTTAATGAACAAATTATTCCTGCAAACGTTATTTCAAAAGATTTTGATTATATTGCCCTTGGTCATTTTCACAAGTATTCAAAACTTGCAAACAATGCATTTTATTCTGGTTCTACAGAACGTTTTACATTTACTGATGCACCTGATAAAAAAGGATTTATTGAGGCTGAAGTTGGATCAGGAAAATTGAAAACTTCCTTTATTGAACTTAAAGTAAGAAATATGATAGATCTAAAACCTATAAAGTGTGTAAATCTGAAACTTGAAGAAGTAATGGAAAATATAAGACAATCTGTAAAAGATATAGATCCAAAAGCTAAAACATTTCGAATAACTCTTAATGAAATTCCTTCTCACATCTATAGAAGTCTTGATTTTGGGGAAATAAGAAAAATAAGTTCTGATGCAGTTCATTATGAAATAAAGGCGAATGTAATCAAGGATACAGAGTCAAGGCCAGCTGCTACATCTAAAATTGAGGCGCTTTCAAATGAATTTAAACAATTTCTTGAAAACCAAGACATAAAAGAAAAAGGAATTCTTCTAGACCTTGGTATTGGTTATATTGAAAAAATTGAAGCAAGAGAAGAAGGCAAATGATACTAAAAAACCTGAAACTAAAAAACTTTAGAAAATTCAAAGATGTAACAATTGAGTTTCCAGATGGAGTTACAGGTGTTGTTGGACTTAACGGAGTTGGCAAATCAACTATTTTTGAAGGGATTGCATGGGTCCTTTATGGTTCTGTTGCTGCAAGAACGTCAGCAGATGAAATAAAGCGTGTTAGAACAATATCTTCAGATCCATGCCGCGGCGAGCTTGAATTTTTTTTTGAAGATTCAAATTATAGGATTGTTCGTGAGATGCATGGAAAAAACCTTGCAGTTACAGCTACTGCAACAATTGATGGAAAAATTGCAGCAACAAGCGCTGAAACTGTCAGCAAATTTGTTCAAAAGAAGCTTGGAATGGATTTCAAATCTTTTTATACTAGTATTTTTGCAAAACAAAAAGAGCTTAATGCTCTTTCTACAATGATTGCAAGTGAAAGAAGACCATTGATTCTTAGGATGCTTGGAATTGATTCACTTGACGAAGTTATAAAACAAATAAAATCAGATAAAAAAGAAAAAGATTCCTTAATAGAAAAATTAAATCAAGATCTTACTGATGAAAAGGGTAGAGATAAAATCAAAATATACAAAGATGAAATAAAAAATTTTGAAAAACAAAAAAATGAAAATGAATCATTAATTAAAAAGATAAATCAGAAAATTCTAATTTTTAATAACGAAATTATTGCTTTAGATAAAAAACTTCAAACTAGTAAATCTGATTATGAAAAAATAAAGGATAAAAAGGAAAAATTAGTCCAGAAAAAAACAATTTTTGAAGAAAAAGAAAAACTTGAAAGCGAAATTAAAATTCTTAAAAACAAAATCTCTGAAAGACAGGACTCAATTGATAATCAGAATAAAAGACTTAAGACGTTTTTAAATTTGGATAGTGATATTAAATCTTCTGAAAAAAGGTTACAGGAAGTAGATAAAAAAATTGAAGAATTTGTCAAAAAAATTGAACAAAAAAAGACACTAGTTTATAGGCTGAAAGAAGATATCAGAGAACTAGAATGCAAAGAAAATAAAATTAAAAAGATTGGTCCCGATGCAAAATGTCCAACTTGTGAAAGAGTTCTTGCAGATCAATATAAAAATCTTTTGACAAATTTTGAGGGTGAAAAATCTAAAAATAAAAAAAATGTTAATTCACTTTTAAAGGAACTTAAAGCTATTGAAGAAGAAAAAGAAAAAGTTACTCGTGAGGAATCTGCTTTTGAAAAAAAGAAGAATTATTTACAGACTCAATTACGGGAAAAAGAACGAATTGAAACAACCATTAACAACATTACAGTTGAACTAATAAAAGAACAATATGATTTAAAAAATAAGGAAAAAAGATACAAGGAATTAAAGGTTCTTAAATTTGATTTAAAAGAGTTTGATTTAATATCTTCTCAAGAAAATATTTATTATAAAAAATATCAGAGTGCATTAACTATACTAGACAGTAAAAAAGATGAACTAAATGACTTAAAAATCGATTTTGAAAGAAAGCAAAGCTCTAAAAAATTGATTTTGCAAAAAATTGAAAGTTTCAAGGAAAATATTTCTGAACTTGAAAAATATCAAAACAAAATTAAAGAAGAAAAGCTTTTAAGTCAGCATCTTGGAATGCTTTCAGATGTTATGTCTGGTTTTAGAACGCATTTAATATCTAGGATTCGTCCAACACTATCATCTTATTCATCTGACTTTTTTGAACGACTTACAGATGGAAAATATAGAGAACTTGAGCTGGATGAAAATTACAATCTTTTAATTTATGATAATGGGACAGCTTTTGGAATTGAACGTTTTTCTGGAGGAGAAGAAGATTTGGTCAATCTTTGTTTACGTCTTGCAATATCAGAGGTTATTACTGAGCGGGCAGGTGGCGTGTTTAATTTTATTATTCTTGATGAAATCTTTGGTTCACAGGATATTTATCGACGTCAAAACATTATGAAAGCACTTAATTCACTTACTTCTAAATTTAGACAGATTTTTTTGATTACTCATGTAGATGATGTTAAAAACGATATGGAAAACATTATTTTTGTAACAGAAAATGAAGATGGATTAAGCAATATTAAATTAGAGTAAAAATAAAGATTAAGAGTATTTAGTTTATACAGCTATTTTTCCCCAATTATTGCTCTTGCATTTTGGGCATACAAAAATTGTAATATCTAATCCATTGCTCAGCTCTAATGGAAGCATAAAATTTGTTTTACAGTTTCTACAGTGATATATTGGTATCATTGCTTTTCCTCTCTACTAAATTATCTCATAAATTTTATACAATAATATATTATAATCTTCTTTAAATAATTATAGTGATTTTTTATCGACAAATGACGAAAAAACCTTAATTTAGGAGATTCTTATATAAAATATAATTAAAAATTTTCGCCTATATATTGGAAAAAAACTACATTTTTATTATTACAATTAGGACAATTTGGTATTATTTGTCCTTCAGGTTTTCTAAAATATGATCCACAGATTAAACATTCCCATGTCATAACTATCAAATCCTAATGAATTTTTAAATAAATACGATTCTGAAGGACAAATTATATAAATCTTATGTGGAAAAATAACAGTTTGAAATTTTTTACTAATTAAAATTAAATAATAATACTAGCGATAAAATTGTTTCATATTCTTAGACGTATTATGATACTAAGAAATATAATTTAAATAGATTATTGATTTATGGTTTTTAACAAAAAAGATACAATATAAATTATATTGTTTTTTGATATCTCATTTAATAATCAAGAATGAATTTTAAAAATGAATTAGTTTTTATAAAAGAAATCGTTAACATGTTGGTGAGGGGTCCATATGAACCTAAAAATATTTTCTGTATGTATGATAGCATTTTTACTAATGCTTGTAAGTGGATGTGTTGAGGAAAAAAAGGAAGATGAAGTTGAAATAGGTGAAGGAACGCTTCGTCTGCAAATAACTGATAAACCTGGAGATTTAGATATATTACATGCAAATGTAACTATTTCAATGGTGGAAGTTCACAAAGCAGGGGCAAACGATGAAGATGAAGACGGTGATGAAAATGAAGATGATAACAATAATGAAGGTTTTACAGCAGATGCACATGGTGATTATGAAGGTTCAGTCGGCGAAGATATTCAATTTGTGGGTACTGCTAGTGGAGGTGAAGAACCATATAACTGGTCTTGGGATTTCGGTGATAGTAATATATCATATGAACAGAGCCCGGAGCACAGTTATACGGAAGAGGGTGTTTATACTGTAAATTTAACAGTTACTGACAATACAAGTGCAACTGCATGGGATGAAGCCATAGCTAAAATTGGAGTAGATGATGAAGATGTTGACTCTGAAGCAGGATGGTATACAATAGCAAACTATTCACAAACATTTGATTTAATAGGACTACAAAACGTTACTGAATTATTAGGCGAAAAAAACCTTTCTGCAGGAAAATATACACAAATACGATTAACAATTGAGCAAGCGATAATTATAATTAATAATAGTGGAGAAATTGAAGAACATAACCTGACAATATCATCAAGCAAAGTCAAATTGATAAAATCATTCTGGATTTATGAAAATAATATTACAGTTCTCACCTTAGACTTCGATGCTAATGAGTCAGTTCATAAAACAGGTAGTGATAAGTATATAATGAAACCAACCATAAAAGTTATTCAAGAATAATATTCCTCTTTTTTCTTTTTAAATTTTTTAGTTACATTTAGTAGTAATTTCAAAGTTATATCAATATAAAAAAATATTTTATTTTTGGGTTATATTTAAATTACTTTATTTTATACTATTTATGTAAAATTAAGAGGGAAATCATGAAAAATAAATTAATTGGTATTTTTTTAGGTATTTTAGTAATAGGTGCTGCAATTCAAGTAACAGGTGAAAGTTTAAGCTATAAAATCTCTATTGAAGATCAACAACATAAAACAAACTCCAATGAATTTTTTGATGTTGGTGTCGGAATCCCAACAGATATTTTAAATGGAGAAACACGTAATATTGGAGAAGATAATTTTTTTGTGACAGTTCAAAACAATGGAGATTTTTCTGCTTTGGTTGATTTAGACTTTTATTTGGAGAGGTATGATGATAACGAGTGGACTGAAGTTGATTCTGGTGGAAAAGGACCATATGATCTCGACCCTGACGTATGGGTAGAATCATTCTTTGATGTGGTCTATGATTACGAAGGAGAATATCGAGCGACTTTTAGTTTAGACTCCCCTAGATTTAAAACTTTATCTGTTTGGTCTGATGACAATCCAGAAAACGATGTTTACCGAGTAGTTTTTTTCGTTATTAATCCATTATCTACTCACGAATGGTATGTAGATGACGACGCGTCTTCAGGTGGAGATGGATCAAAAGAGCATCCTTTTCAAACAATATCTGAGGCAATTATTAATGCAGATCCTGGTGATAAAATATGGGTTATCGACGGTTTATATAATGAACAGCTGATAATAGATAAGGAAAATCTTGATATTTCTAGTATCTTTAAAAGTCCCTTTTGTGATGAAAGAAAAGCAGTTTTAGACTATAATGGTGGATCCGTAGTAATTATAAATGAACCTTTTACCAGACTTTCAGGTTTTGTTATACAAAACTGTGGAACTAGCGAGGAGGATGCAGCAGTAGATATTACATCTAATTATAATTTTATAAGCTGGAATCTTTTAGAAGAAAATGGAGCAACTGGAATCTATTTACATGATTCCTCAAATAATAACTACATTCATCATAATATTATTAAAAACAATGGTGGAGCAGGTATGTTTATTTGGCAACAATCAAAGAGCAATTGGATTTATCATAATGATTTTATAAACAATGTTTGGTATAATGTAAAAGATAAAGAGGGAGAAAACATATGGGATTATTTGTATCCATTTGGTGGTAATTATTGGGATGATTATGAAGGATCAGATATGAATGGCGATGGAATCGGAGAAATACCATATGAAATAATGGGCGATTTTGTTCAAACAGGACTTGATAAAGGTCCATGGGTTGAACCACATAAATGGAACAATCATGCGGTAATAAAATCAATAATCGGTCCTTTAACAGGAGAACCAGGTGTTAAAAATGAATATGAATTTACTCTAGCAGATGAAAATTTTGGTCCAGGATCAGACCCTTTTACGGAACCAGCAGTTTGTCGTGTTGATTGGGGTGATGGAGATGAAGAAATAATTGGACCATTTCATTTAGATACAATAATTACAAAAGATCATACTTGGAGTAATTCAGGGGAATATACGATTCAGGCAAAGGTTATAGATGGATATGGTCTCGAAAGTGATGAAGCCACTCTTACAGTTAATATACCAAGATCTAAAATATCAACCAACAATCCATTATGGATTTTATTTACTCGTTTTACTAACTTGTTCCAGATACTAAAAATATTTCTGTAAGGACTGGGATAATAAAACTATAAGTATTCTCCTATTTTTTCTTTTTTTTATACTATATAACACCTTTGTTATAGATACAACTTATATGTCTCCTAAGGTCACCTAACTCCAAAATTGGTTACAACCTAAAATGATTTTTCCTAAGCAAGGTCATGAGATTTGCAGAGCTCATCACCACCAACTAGAGGAAAAACTTTGGATTAAAAGGCTAATTTTGCTCAAATCAAATTCCAGTCCTCATCTCATTAAATAACTTCTCTTTACTTTTTTATGAGGTTAAAATGAATTTATTTTTGTCTTAGGCGAATTGAAGAAATAGATATAATATATCTGGGTTTAATCTAAATTCCTATATCATATGGTTCTTTGGCTGGAAACCAATCAAACTGAAACCAAGGAAAAGGTATAATCCAAAAATAAGGATCTTCACCGATAATCCAAGCAAGTAAACCTAAAATCAACTTTGGACCAAGTAGCGGTCTACCCCAATAATTACGGGACCATTTAGTTCTTAATAACGGATATCTAATATATTTCGATAAAGTATCAGCCCAATCAACATTGCTTGGATTATTAATAAAATTGTTTTCATAAATTCTGTTTGAATAACCCATAAATATACATATCCCTCGCCATTCGTTATTTGCAATTTCATTCCTATAAATATTGTTATAATCAGAGGTATCTAACCACAATGCAGCCATCTCACATTCAACAATAGAATTACCATAAATAATATTTTTATCTGAGCCACCAAGAAAAATACCGTAATCAAGGTTGCGAATAATGTTATTAGAAAAAGTATGTCCAGAAGTAGAGGAGCTTACCAATATTCCGACAGCCAACCAACAATCTGCATTCTGAAGTGTAAAACTTTCAATGACAACATTATCAGAAATAACTCTGAAAATACTACCGTATCCTTGTCCATCGATAATAGTGGTCTCTTTATTTTCCCCATATAGAATTAGAGTTTTATCAATGACAATATTATCACTAATATCCTTAGGACTATATCCTATCGGGTATCCTCCAGAATTGGAATAATAGTAACCATTATAAACAAATACAGTTCCTGACTCTCCTGAAACCTCTACTGCTTTATGAACACTGTCAAAATGGTCATATCCCCATCCTGAGGTGGACTCATTATAATCATCATCTGCCCAGAGATAAGAATGAGCTGGATGACTAATTCTAACAGTAGCATAGCTATTGGAACCAATATCATTTATATCGGTTACAGTCAATTCTGCTCTATAAAAACCTGCTGCATTATATGCATGTACAGGATTTTGCTCATCGGAAGTTGTACCATCGCCAAAATCCCAATGATAATTATAGGGTGGAATACCACCATGAGCGGTACCAATAAAACTTATCATTTCATCGATTTCTCCCTTATATAAACCTGAATCATTTGGATCTGCATAGAATCCTAGACATGGACTCATTAATGGATAATGATCCTTTCGTTCCCATTCATAAAAGTTTGTATATGGTGTATCACCTATTCCATCTGAACCAGGTATATCCTGATTTGGTCCATGGTAATTATCAATCCCGTCATAATCTGACCAGTAGTTCCCTCCTAATGGATACCCATTATCCCAGCTGTTATCTTTACTATTGGAAAATGCATTCAAATATGGATTAATAACGTCGTTATGATGAAATAATAAATCATGAGCACCTTCAGCAAAGATACCATATTGCTTATTGTAAACTATAGAATTATTGGTCACGATATTATAAGCGGAATGGTCCATTCTGATTCCTACATAGTTGTATGTGATAATGTTCCATGTTATTGTGTTATTTCCTATTCCGTGTTCACCTATATCATAGATTCCAATGTCATTGTTTTCAGTAATCAAATTCTTTGAGATATTTGAGAATAAAGATTTACTGAGTAGAATACCATAGTAATTATTATCTGAAATGATATTATCCACAATAAAAGTATGACTAACTTCATTGACGTAAATCCCTGCATTAGGATGTATTCTACCGCAATTCTGAATTGTAAAACCACTAATATACACCCAATCTGAAAAAATAGAAATAACACTACCGTCTCTACGTGCATTGATAAAAGTTGTCAGTTTATTTTCACCTATAAGACTAATTGATTTATCAACAATCACATTCTCATAATAAGGCGATGATTCATCATAGACAAATACTGTATCACCATCCACTGCATCATTTATCGCATACTGTATCATTGTGTAGTTATCTGGTCCACTTCCACCAACATATAAAGTTTTTCCATTACTTAGAATAGATGGTTGCCTAACTTTTGAAACCTTGACATTAAATCCGAGAGTTATTGGTATAAATGCAGAGCTTATTAAAAGAGATATTATAATAAATGGGATAGATTTTCCGTTCATAGATGCCTCCCTCTATCTACATATCTGCATCTGTTTATTGATATTTAAATATCACTATTCATTGTTATATGGGATTCTGAACAATCTTATATAGATGCCTGAGCTTACAAATCTTTCTTTTGCGGTTGTAAGGTCCCTTTATGATTTAATATATTATAGTGAGGAAAGAATACAACATTTCTGTATCTCTTTGTCTACTAAAGACTAAAAAATAAAATGAACTTAGCTAACCTCATCTATACCAACTGGAAGGAAAACTTTGGATTAAAAGCCAAATTTGGCTCAAATCAAATTTAAGTCCTCATCTCATTAAACTCCTTTTCCTTTCTTTTATATTAAGTAGAAATGTAGTTATTTATATCCAAAAATAAAGAAAAAAGAAATAGATAGAATATATCTGGGTTACTACTAAATTACTAATTCAACAATAATAACATTCTCTGCAATATTGGTAGAATATCTAAAAATTTCAACAAATAATAATTAATGTTTGTTTTGTTTCTAGGTATATTAATAGGCAATGTTGCCTCTGGACCAATAACACCATTAATATCTTTAGCTTTTGCAGTGATAATAAATTTACCCTTAATATTCCAGATATGGCTTACTTTTACCTCTTCCCCAGAACTAAAAGGACCCATGATGATATTATCTGGATTACCATCACCCCAATTAATAATATATTCTCCAATATCTTCACCATCAGGATCTGTTGAAGTAAAACCGAACTCGTAAGAGATACCAGGACTTCCCTTATTTTGACCGTTTATATCTGGTGCTTTAGGCGGATTACTAATTATCACAGTAAATGGTTCTGACCATTCACTTTCATTATATTCATCTTTTGCTTTTATCTTAATGTTATATTCCCCAATTTCATCCCAAGCATGAGATTCTATAATTGTTTTTCCAGAAGAAAAAGGTCCAATCCACCCAGTATTTGTATCATCTCCCCAATCAAACCAATAATATATATTTTCTCCATCTGGATCAGTTGAGCTAGCATTATAAGGATAAGTTCGTCCTCTTATTCCAGAGTTAGGACCCGTAAGGATAGGTATATCTGGTGAAGGATTAAATGGACGTGAAGCTATGGCTAGATAGGTGCGTCTTTTCCATTTCTGATTTATGTCATGTCCAGCGTTATAAGCGAGGATGTATCTTTCATATTTCTCATCAATTAATAGGGTTGGTGTCCGCTGAAAACCCTCTGGCGGTACACCTTCAGGGAACTGACCTGGTGCGATAATAGGATTGTCAGGATGACCAATCCAGGTATCACCCCAGTCGGGTGACCAGTAGTAGGCAATGTGTCCAAAGCCTGCATAGTTTTGGTTCGAGACACATAAGACCATGTGAACTCCATCAGCTCGCACATCACCTGTACAATGGGCTTGCCAAGCACCTCGAAAGGAAAAACCCTCTGGATAGGGTAGTGTCCACTGATAAGCAGGATTATTCGGGTCCGACGGATCAAAAGTCGGTATTGGATTCTTTGTCCAATCGGTCTTACCATCCTCGCTATCTGCATATGAGATCCGCCAATTCCAGTAGGAGCTCGGTGAGCCATGTAGTCCACGATAAAAAAGGCGCACAATACCATTGGTACCAAGGTGAGGAATCCAGACAGGCGTTGGTTCGGATAGTCCTCCTTTAATGACACCGTTCTGATTCCAGCCTTGCTCCCACCAATACTCAGCGATAAGAATGTTCTCGTATGTCTGCTCGAAAGGAACACCTATTGTAGGTGGGGTCTCACTGGTCGACACTTGAATAGCACCTTCCCATCCTGGTAGACCCTCCCATTCAGGATGTAGATACTTTGTACCAGGTCTCACAGTATTGTAAAGTAGATGCTCTCCGGTAATTGGGTGCTGGATATAACCCGGTGTATCGGTGTGTTCCCATGCAGGACCTGGATTAGGTCCTCCAGGTTTAACTAAGGGTGTGTATTTGATCTTTGTTTCTGGATCGTAGCCTAAGGCCCAATCGTTAAGTACTTCTTCTTGGTGTGGATGATTAGTCATATATGTTTCATGATAGCTGTGGTACAGTAGCTTTATCATGTTGTCCTGAAGAAAAATGAACTCCTCACCCACAATACCTCCCCAGTCACCATAAAGGTGTGTCTGATATTCAGGATAATCAGGGTGCGGAGCTGTAATGAAACCAATAGGGGTAAAGTCTGGCCATTCACCCAGTGGACCTTCATTACTTGATGATATTGATTCTTGTTCATTTTTAATAGTTGTTTTTACATTATACCCCAAACTATTAGGAACCAATGTTGACAAGATGAATAAAGATGTTAATCCAACTATAGTGATGTTTCGATTCAGAAGTATAACCGCCCTTTAATTTAATTTAAACATCTGATAACAAGTATATATATTCTATTACATCTCCTGTTGAGGAATCTTGCGGTATTATAAGTGATCTTATATTTTGACTAGAGTTATTATATCTTTCTTTTTCAGTTATAAGACCCTCTATATTATGATAAATATGAAGAGAGATTTCTATCCTTTTGTCTACTAAAAGCAACAAAATCAGATGGGCTTAGCCGAGCGCTTACTCACTCAACAGATATATTTACTTTCAATTGAAAGCGTTTTTTTGCTCAAATCAAAGTTTAGTTCACTCTTTAAATCCTTTTTTTCTTTTTTTGATTTTTTTAATTTGAATGACCTTAAGGACGTGTATAAGAAATGGCAATGAATAAAACTATAAAAATAAGTGATATTACTCTTAAAAATTTATATAATTTGAAACCAGAATTTATGGAAAAATTTCCAGAAGAATATATCAGCTTTGATTTTATCATTGATTATTTAATTTATGAATATACGGAAGTTAATAATCCTGAAAGGAAAGAAGAAGAAAAGAGGAAACTTCTTCAGGATTATATCCCCAGAAAGGAATTCAATGATGTCTATGATAGAATGAGAGGACTTGAAAAAAAAAATAAACATTTATCAGAAGATTATGAAAATGTTAAAAAAGAATTAGAAACAGATTTAGAAGAACTTAAAGAGAAT
>CAYFVP010000136.1:0-9894 GCA_964346655.1 uncultured Thermoplasmatales archaeon | reverse complement strand
GGACAAAATTATTTATTGCAATTCTGTTAGTTGTAAGTATATTTGTCATTGTAGTAAATATAACAGTTACATAGATTTCCTTTTAATTTTAGGAAAAAAATCAAATAAAAACATGAATGCATAAATTATTTTTTGAATTCTAAATTGTTTTTAACTTGTTTTTAATTCAATATTAAGTCATATTTTTATAAATCCGAGATATAAAAGGCGCAAAAGAACAAGATGGAGACACTCGACTTTGCACTCCGCCTTAAAGGAAAAAAAAAGCAGAAGTAACTGAAAAGGAGGAAAATTAATGAGAAGAAGCATTGTTTATGGAATTACCGCAATAATTGTTATAGTGATAATTGTTATAGTGACAGCAATAGCATTGTCATAGCGATATTACTAGCTTCGGCAAGTCTAAAGATTTAGCAGACTATAAAATTAGTAAGGGTATAAGTACAAAAATCATAACTGTTGAAGATATTTTAGAATGTTCAGAGTATCATTGGGATGGAACTTGGGGCGATGGAAACGAATTTTATAAAACATGCCTTTTTGGTTTGGAATACTGATTATGTACTACTTGGTGGTGACCATAATGATTTAATTACTGAAAAAGAGATTGTTCCAGCTAGATATTTAACTCATTTGGATAATGAGGACCTATCTTCCTGGAACTTTTTTGTACCTTCAGATCTTTATTATGCTTGTCTTAGGGGAACCTTTGATTCTGATTTAGATGGTAGATGGGGAGAACCTAATGATGATGCTGCTGATACCAATCTCGTACCATATATTTATATTGGAAGAGCCCCTGTAGGTGACACAAAAGAAGTTTCAAATTTTGTTTGGAAAACCATTGAATATGAAAAAAACACAAAGGCTAATGATCCATATATTCGGAAAGCTTTAATGGTAGGCCAATGGATTGATCCGACTTATGATCCTCCTATAATACAAAATTCATGAAATTAAAATCATATTAATAATAATTTTAAGATCTTGCGAATTTTAAATAAACTACTTAAATAATATACAATTTACAACATAAAAATGATATTACCCAAAAATTGCATATTCTTGAAGTTTAAGACGTTGTCAGAAGACAGTGTCAACTTAACGAAATAATTTTTTAATTGAGCAACCCATCCTAACTTAAAAGCACATAAGAGGGATGGGAATGCTCAATCAATTAATGGAATTGTTAAAAGATAGAAAAATCTTTTTAAGGCAGAGGAAAAGTGCCAAGATAAAGGCACTTGCAATTTT
The DNA here is from genome assembly GCA_964346655.1 of uncultured Thermoplasmatales archaeon. Classification (GTDB taxonomy): domain Archaea; phylum Thermoplasmatota; class E2; order DHVEG-1; family DHVEG-1; genus CAYFVP01. The sequence continues at coordinate 8,640 of CAYFVP010000136.1, read as the reverse complement.
AATATATCATGCAGGTCTTTCATATAGAAAAAAAAGTAAAATCATTGGAGAACTTGAATCATTCTCCTATGAAGCACTCAGAAAATGGTATAAAAAATGTTCTTGTTTATTCCAAACAGAAAAAGTAACGCGACACATAATCGCTGTAGATGAAACCAAGATCAAAAAAGAAGGACAACAGATCTATATCTGGAATGCAATTGATATTGAAGCAAAAACTATCATTGCTGTTCATCTTTCTACAACTAGGACATCCTTAGATGCTATCCATTTTTTTTAGATGTGTACAAGCAGCTTGTGATAACCAACCTCTGATATTAGTTGATCGAGGACTATGGTCTCATTGGGCGTTTAAACGACTCGGAATTAAATTTCAGCATGAAACTTTTGGAGAACGAACTCCAATTGAAAAATGGTAATGTCAATTCAAAGCTAGAGTAAAACGTTTTTGGAAACGCTTTCCGTTCCATAGTTCACTTGATAGTATCAAGCAATGGTGTAATGCTTGGATTGGAATCTATAACTTTTTATTGGAGGTTGCTTAAGTTGACACTGTCGTTAGAAAGCATAGAAAAATACAAAAATAAAGAGAATATTTCCCTCCTTATAAGGGCTTGTGGTCTAGCGGTTATGATGGCTGCATTTATTCGCCGATTCTCGTCACTTTTCTCGTCGAGAATCTCTGCGTTATTTTCCACAGACTCTATAAAATCCTTTCTTTTTTCCTTTTAAACACTTTTTAAATATACAACATTTATTAAAAATTGATTAAAAAAAAGTAAAATGCTTATAATTCTTCTAATAATAAGATAATTTTATTAATTGTGTTTCATATATAATTTTTTAATCATTAATATATGATAGAATTGTAGTTTTCTCCCAGTTTTTTCAGTTGTTGGAACATTTTTTATTGGACCAATTTTAAAATATTTTAAAAATTCTCACGTATTTCCTGTTTTGACACGTTTTTTTCCCAAGATGGATTTTTATCACTAAAGCATATTAGATAATATTTACCTCCTTTTTTAAGTGCATCAGAGATAATTTGAGCAAATTTGGGTTTATTTTCTCTTGGTATATGATGATAGCAGCCTCGGTCGAATATAAAATCATAGTTATTTTCGGACATTTTAAATTTTAAGATATCTCCTGAAAAGAACTGACATTGTTTTGCAACTTTTGCTTCTTCTGCTCGTTTTTGTGCAATTTTTGTTGCTGTCTCAGATATATCGATAGTAGTTACGTCAAATCCATTCTTTGCTAGATATATAGTGTTTGATCCTGCACCGCTACATACATCAAGTGCGACACCTATTTTGATTTTGTTTTTCTCTATTAATTCTATGAATGCTTTATCTGGTTTATCTTCATGCCATGGGATTTCTTCAAGGGAATATTTTTTGTAAATATCATCCCATTCTTCATCATCGTTTACCAAATTAACACCTTTGTTTATGCAAAACGTTAGTCACATATTAAGCATTTCTAGAGTTTCTGGATTAATAATAAAAATTGATATTTATAGGTGGAGGATTCAAATATGGATGATTCATTAAAGAATTGGTCTCTTCCTGAGGATGCAAAAAAGATTTTACGTGAACGTTTTAAACAGCTGAAAGAAAAAGTGGTTTTTGAGGTATTTACAAAAGATGGTGTGAATGACCAATTTAACACTTTGATTACACTTTTTGCTAAAGAACTTTTAAGACTTTCTGATAAAATTAATGTGAATTTACATAAAGTTGGTGATGAATCTTCTAAGAAATATGCTGTAACTCGTTCTCCTACAGTGTTGTTTAACCCTGAAAATTATAATATTAGATATACTGGTGCTCCTTTTGGTGAAGAAAGCCGTTCTTTTATCGATACAATTATTATGGTTTCTCAACGTAAGAGTTTTCTTTCAAAAGAATCAAAACAGATGCTTTCTCAGTTAAAAGAACCTAGAGATGTTAAGGTTTTTGTAACGCTTAGTTGTCCTTATTGTCCTGGTCAGGTTTTAAATGCTTTTAAAGCAGCGATTGAGCGTCCTGATCTGATTTCTGCTGAATCAGTAGATTCAATGGAAAATACTGATCTTGCTCAGAAGTATAATGTTGGTGCGGTTCCTCATACGATTATTAATGATCAAAGTATTAGTCATGGTTTTGAACCTGAGGTTCGTTTTATCGCTGAGCTTGTTACTTTAAAACCTGCTGAGGAGTTAATCAAGGAGTTTGAACTATCTGGTGAAGTTATTGAGGTGGATGTTATTATTGTTGGAGGTGGCCCTGCAGGACTTACTGCTGGGATTTATGCTGCGCGCAGTGGTCTTAAGACTGTTATTCTTGAAAAAACCATGGTTGGCGGTCAGGTTTCTATTACTCCTATGGTTGAGAACTGGCCCGGTTTTCGTAGTATCCCTGGTAAACAGTTGATGGAGATGATAAATGCCCAGGTTAGGGGTTATGTTCCAGTTTTGGAAGGTCAAGAGGTTGTGGAGATTAAGGTTGGTAAAAATGTTGAAGCTGTTGCTACTGGTGGTCATTTTGTTGGTCAGGCTGTGATTCTTGCGACTGGTGCTTCGCATCGTCATCTTGGTGTTGTTGGTGAGGAAAAATTGTATGGTCATGGTGTTAGTTATAGTGCAACGTGTGATGGGTATTTTTATAAAGATAAACCTGTGGTTGTTGTTGGTGGTGATAATACTGCGATGACTGATGTGTTGTATTTGAAGAATCTTGGTGCAAAGGTTACTATTCTTGTTCGTGGGTCTGTGTTTAAGGGTGAGCAATATTTGAAGGATTCTGTTGAGCGTGAGAATATTTCTGTCTTGTGGAATACTGAGGTTGTTGAGATACTAGGTGAGCAACAGGTTACTGGTGTGAAGACTAAAAATAGGAAGGATGAGGAGGAAAAAGAGTTGAAAGCTGATGCAGTGTTTGTTGCTATTGGTGAGGTTCCTAATAATCAACTTGCTAGTCAGATTGGTTTAAAACTGGATGACTATGGGTATGTTATAATTGATAGATCAGGCAGGACAAATATTCCCCGGGTTTATGGTGCTGGTGACATAACTGGTGGTGTCCGCCAGATTGTAACAGCTGTAGGTGAAGGAGCAACTGCTGCTTCATCTGCTTTTGAGGATATCTCACATCCATATTGGATTCCAAATAAAAAGCAAATGTAGCACAATATTGAATTGTTAAAATATATGATTAGATTTCGAAAGCAATATTTTTTAGCTAATTTTAAAATATAGGTTAAATTTATTTTTTTAAAGTAGGTCATTGATCCGCTCGATCATAAATCGTTTTTCACCTTCACTGATCTCAACATCTAAGACAGGATATACATTTTTTTCTTCGTATGTTTTATGTTTCAAAAGCATTTCCTCCAAATCAAATACATCGATAGATTTACCACTTCTCAACCTTTTTCTAATAAATTCAACTTTTTCTAAAATATTAGTATGTTGTTTAGAAAGATTTGTAAATAATTGATAACCGTCTTCGATATAATCTGGGTTATATGCTGTAAATATCGCGCGCTCTTCCACAAAAAAATGTTTCTCCAAGCTCCATTCAAACGTATTAAACTTTTTCAATAAAACTTCAAAATCGCTTTTAAGATTATTTTCCACATCTTTGAGATATTTCATAAGACGATTATGGTCTTTGACCATTACATTCAACAATTCATTTGATTTCATCTATTTTTCACAGCCATTATAAATTTTAATCATAATCTTATTTCTTTAATACGATCAATAATAACACGTTTTGTGCAATCATCAATTTTCTGGTCTAACACTGGATAAATGCTTTTCTCCTCGAATGTTTTATGTTTCACTAACAGCTTTTTCAATTCATTTAAATCGAAAGGTTCTCTTTTCTGCAACTTTTTTCTAAGTGACTCAACTGTTTCTAAGATTTCTGTATGCTGATCCATAAGATCAGAAAAATAATTATATTCTTTTTCAGGTTCATCAGGATTATAGGAGGTAAATATTGCACGCTCTTCTGCAAAAAAATGTTTCTCTAGATTCCATTGAAAAATATTAAAAGAATTACTTAAAAAACCAAAACCACGACCAAGATTATTCTCAACATCCTTAAGATAATCCATAAGTCGATTATGATCTTTAACCATCAAATCCAAAATCGCAGTTGATTTCATAACAAACTATTTCCTCTTTTAATTACAAATTAAATAAATTCTTTTATTAGCTTTAATCTTTCATTTCTTGAAACCTTGTCTTTAACAGGATTCCAATCCCTATACAACTCTTTATGAAACACTGGTTTTTTCACTTTATAAAAAACACCTATAGGCATCCGATTATTAATTTCTTTTACAAGCATAACTGCTTCCTCAAAATTTCCTGCAGGTTTAGAAATTATCTCAGTTATTTCATTATACAACTTATACGTATTATTGAATACAACACAAGGCTGTAACATATCAACAACAGAAAAACCCTCATGCAATACCGCCTGAACAATAATATCAGAAAGATGATCAATCTTACCAGAATATCCACGAGCAACAAAACTAGCACCAGCCTCCAACAACAAACCAAGTGGATTTAAAGGCTCCTCAATGTTACCCTGAGGTAATGATGGGCCCTTAAAACCCTTGCTACTAGTCGGTGAAAACTGACCTGTAGTCAAAGCATATGTACCGTTATCATGTACTACCACAGTGATATCTGCGTTGCGTTTTGCTGCAAAAATCATATGTGCAATACCTTCGCCATACGCATCACCATCACCAGCAAAAGCTAGCACCTTAAGGTTAGGGTTACCAAGTTTTATACCTTGAACCGTGGCCATACTCCTACCATGAATAGAATACAAACCACTCAATCCAACATAATCAATAATCTTACCATGACAGCCGATACCACCAGAAATCACAAATTTATCTCGGTCCACTCCTTTATCCTCAAGTTTCTTAACTACTTTCTTAAACGCACTAAGAATCCCAAAATTCCCACAACCAGGACACCAGGTAATCTCCGTATCAGTAGAAAGGTCAGCACTCAACTTTTACCACCTCCTTTATCCTGCTTGCTAAATCAATCGGATCAAATGGACAACCATCATATTTCAGAATTGAAGCGCTGGTATTAATACCAGCTTTTTCTCTTAACAAAGAGGCAAGCTGACCGGTACTATTTTGTTCTACTATAATTGCATCCTTTCCCTTAAACGCCTCTAGTTCCCATATAGGAAAAGGCTTAAGATAAATTGGCTGAATAACTGTCATATTTATATCAAAGTAATCTAAGGCTTCCAGAACACTCATCGTCGTTGAACCAAAGGTAAAAATACAAGATTCTCCTTTGCCAAATCTGTTAACAGTGCGCATTTTTTTCAAATAATCAACGAGACTTCTCTGTTTTCTAAGTCTTTTATCATGCATTTTAGCAATTAACTCAGGTTCCTCTGTGGTTAAACCTAATTCATCATGCTCATAACTATTCCATTTGATTAACATCTTACTCGGTGGAAACAACAATGGAGAGACACCATTCTTTGTGTCATGATAACGTTTGTATTGACCACCTTTATGCTTAACTGGTTCAGCCCATTTGGTTTTGCTAGGGTTAAGGGTCACACTCATACTACTTTCGCCTAGATGTTTTTCAGACAAGAGAATTGCTGGTGTTTGAAAACGCCATACAAGATTCAATAGTTCAGCTGTCAAATAGAATGCTTCTTCTATACTACCTGGAGAAGCTACAATACGGGGAAATTCACCTTGACCTGGATTAAGAGAAAACAATAACTCACCTTGTTCAGTATATGTTGGTACACCCGTACTTGGTCCTGGACGCTGACCGATATAGAACAATACTGGTGCTTCAACCATACCTGCAAGAGAGAAAGCCTCCTGCATCAGGCAAAAACCACCACCACTGGTACCAACCATTGACCTTGCACCAGTGAAACTTGCACCGATAGCCATATTAGCAACTGCGATTTCATTTTCAGGCTGAACTGCTACAATACCTAGTTTTTTACCATTATTTGCAAAAAAATGAAGAACAGGAGTTGAAGGAGTCATAGGATAACCAAAATAAAGGTCAAGACCAGCCGCAGCTGCACCAAGACCTATAGCTTCACTACCTGACAAGGATACAAATTTTTTATCACCCTGTTTCAAAATAATCTTGTTTTCTATTTTTCCAGTAACGTTATCATAAATAGCATGTGCAAACTTTATATTATCCTCAACATTACGACCATACTCTTTTTTAATAATTTCATCTAATTTCTTCTTATCAACTCCAACCATTACCATGAGGACAGCTATGCCAGCAACACCCTCAATAAGATCCGAATTATCATATTTCTTAGCCTCAGAACTTATAGGAATTCCAATACCTTCACCTTTAGCTTTATCAGAGTTAAAAACCATTACTCCATTTTTTGCAACATGATCTTTATGGACATCGTAGCTTCGTTGATCTAGAACCACAACAAGGTCTGCTTTCATATAATGACTAAAAATCTTTGAAGTTGAAGTACTGGCAACTGAAAAATTATGACCACCACGAATAAGGCTAGGGTAGTCATTCATCTGAAAAACTTCTCGTTTTAAATCAGCAAAAAAGTTAGCAGCAACAATACCTGCTTTTTTTGTACCTTGACCCGCTTTTCCACCAATTATATAAGTGAAAACATCTTTTTCCATAATCTATCTCTTTTATAATGCCGCGGTCCAACCACCATCTATAATAACTGAATGACCAGTTACATAATCAGAGGCCCTTGATGCAAGATAAATAACTGTTCCAACAAGTTCTTCAGGTTCTGCATATTTGGCAAGAGGAACTTTTGTTTTAATCATATTTTTAAATTGTTGATCTTTTAGATAAGCATCAGTCATATCTGTTGCAAAAACACCTGGGCATATTGCATTTACATTTATGTTATATTTACCCCATTCAGCAGCAAGAGTCTGAGTAATAGATATAACACCTGCTTTACTAGCGCTATATGGAGCAAAAGTTGCATAACCAGATAGACCTGCGATACTTGAAATATTAATGATTTTACCAGATTTCTGTTTTATCATCTGTCTACCAACAGCCTGCGCACAAAGAAATTGACCAGTAAGATTTACCTGAATTACTTTGTCCCAATCTTCTTTGTTTAATACTTCTGCATTGCCAGTTCGAAGAATACCCGCGTTGTTAACAAGAATATCAATTTTACCAAATTTTTTTATTATTTCTTTTACCATTTCTTCTACATCTGATTTATTACTAACATCGACTTCCAATCCAAAAGATTCTCGATGTAATTTTTTAATCTCACCAACAGTTTTTGATGTATCTAAAACATCAGTAACCACAACATTAGCACCTGCTTTAGCTAGACCAATAGCCATAGCTTTTCCAAGTCCTCGGCTGGCACCAGTTACAATAGCGGCCTTTCCATCTAAATTAAACAAATCATTCTTCATTTTTAAAACCTCTGATATTTTTTTATTCCATTTTGATCTGTTTTGAAGACTGCCAAAGACCATGGATATTACACAAAGCAAGTGCAAGTATAGTACCAGGTTTACTAGTTTTAAAAGAAGTTGTTACCGCATGATGAGTGTAAATAGAGCTTTTATTTGGACCGTCTGTAGATTCACCATGGGCATTAAATTCATAATGACCAATTTGATAAAGGAATTTCTCGCCTATAGGATGGAAATATAAGTCAATCCACCTTATATGATGCTCTGTTGTATTAGGATGGGCAATCTCTTTGCCCAAACCCACTTTAACATCAAACATTTCATCCTTTGATACCTCATAAGAGCACTCTATAACTGGTATGTGTTTCTCCTTCTTCCAATCAGCTTCTTGAATTAAATTACCTATTTTTTCTTCATATTTCATTTCCATATTTTTACCTCAATTTTTTATTAATTCACCTTCTTCAAACTCCTCTGAATAAATACAGGAAGATCATGAGGATTACGACTACTAACTAAATTATCATCCTCCACAACTTCTACATCAATGAAAATTGCACCAGCATTTTTAATATCCTGAACAATTGATTTCCAACCGGTGACCTTACGATTCCTGAGAGCATCTGCAGTAATCAACAACTGAGGACCATGACAGATAGAAAACACAGGTTTTCCATTGGCCACAAAATCTTTTACAAATTTCACGGCTTCATCATGAGATCTAAGCTTGTCAGGATAATAAACACCAGGAATCAACAAAGCATCAAAATCATCAACCGAAGTCTCCCCCGTAGCTTCATCTATTGTAACCTTGGTTCCTTCTTTTTTTCCCTTTACTGTTTTTCCTTTTTTTAAACCAACATGAGTAAGTTTGTGACCTACTTTTGTAAAAGCAGAAGCAGGTTCTGTATATTCAGAGTCTTCAAACATGTCATCAATGATTACTGCAATCTTTTTCATATTCTCATCACCTTAAACTCTATCTTCTCCAGAAATGTAGATCCTTTTTTTTCTATCTTATCATAACATTTGCTACAAAAGATCCATCTTCCCCTAAACTTTCGGTTATAATAAGAATTTAAAATTCCTATTTTTTTACCACATTCAGAACATTTCACTTTGATATCTTTTAAACCATTATCCGCTAATTTGACCTCATTTATTCTTTTTATAATCATTTCT
>CAYFVP010000135.1:0-23009 GCA_964346655.1 uncultured Thermoplasmatales archaeon | reverse complement strand
ATTAAACTCAAACTCATTCAAACAAGATAAATCCAACAACTCCCCCCTACTAAGACAACCTCTCTCATTTAACACAGACCAAATCTTACCCGCACTCTCACCAAATCTATCAACAATTCCCCTCACGCATGCCCTCCGTGCTAAATGTTATTATAGAGTATTACATAATATAATATAAGTTTATCTAAAAATAAAAAGAGAATTTGTTATAAAAAAATTTCTATTTTGTTTACTTTATATCAAAAATTATCATATTTGTGTACAAAAATATAGCAAAGTTAGTATTTAAATTATTTTTTAAGGCAAAAAGTCACAAATTTAATTAAAAATTTACAGATTTATAGCGATTAAAATTTTTTTATATAATAGTTAATGACGTTAGTTTTTGGACAAATTAATAAACTATAACTTTATTATATATTCCTAAGGATGGGATATATGAAATCGGATAAATCAGCTAAATTTAAGGAGAGAGAGCTAATTATCAAACTATCTAATGAAGGAAAAACATGTCGTGAGATAGCTTCAATTCTTGATATAAGTAAATCGAAAGTTTCATTTTTGGTTATAAGACATAAAGAGATTGGCAGCCTAAATGATAAACCAAGAAGTGGGCAACCTACATTGCTCACAAAAGATAAACGTGAGGTACTCTCCGCCATGAACAGTAGTTCCGAAAGTTTGAATGCCGGAGCTTCTTTTTAGGCACACTTAAAATCTGTGGAAAATCCATTTAGCTTTGTTTGGTGTAGTCGTTGTTCTCTAACATATTGTATTATGGTTTCTGCATTTGGGTCTCCTATGGTTCGGTAGAATTTTCCTGGACTCCAGAAATGTCCTTTAGAGTATCTATTACGGAATGTTGTTTTTCATTTGAACAATTCTCTTGAACTTGCTCCTTTTAGCAGATGGAGTGCTTGTGAGACACTCATTGTTGTTGGTAGTTGTACGATTATATATATGTGATCTGGCATCACACTTATTTCTGTAATGTTGATTTGATGTCGTTTTACTATATTTTGCAGGATTTTTTCGTAAAGTTTTTTATTCTCCTCTTGCCTAAGCATATTGAACCTATACTTGGGACGCTATTCTAAGTGGTATAGATCCTGGCCAATATTATGACTTCCGCTAACTAGATTCATTACTTTTTCACGTTCTTGGTCAGGTTTTATATGGCACACGCTTTCAGCGGGTGCGCCTGACCGGTACGTGATATATGTTTTGGTTTTGAAAAAATGGCACGTTCCTCCTTATACTAAAGTTTGGGGATTTCTCGTTTACTTAATGTTAAAAATACTTTTAGCATTTAACTGAAAAAAATAACTTTTTTTATTTACTATTAAATTTATGAAAAAAATAGGCAATATAAACAGAAATTATTTATATTAGTTTAACAATTGTTAATAATATGGGGGTCTAGCTCAAAAAGAATATTTTTAACCAAACCTTTTTATTCTTATTTCTACCTTCCTCCAATACTAGACCCCTCATACATTTATAGCTTTATTGAAAAATATATAAAGTTTAAATTATTAAAAAACCCTTAATTATCGGCAATAAATGATAAATTTTTGTAAATATTTTAAATATTAGAATTTTAATCTTTTATCTTACGGAGGATATAAACTTATGAAAAAATTAATACTTATAACATTTATATTTTTGTTATTTGTAGGCATTCCCATAACTTCAGCGATTTCTATAGAAGGAGCATCAAATATTCAAAATATTATTCCAATTAAAAATAGACCTAATATTTCAACTTTAGAGGATATTCCCGAATGGGCAATAGGTAATTTTACAGGTGTTTGGGGAATAAATATAAATGGTGAACCTTATGAAGACCCACTTGGCCTTGTCTTAGGTTATTATGGAAAACGTTTTTTTGCAGGAGTTGTTACAAATACTACAGCACCTAATGGATGGATTTGGGGTATAAGATTTAGTGTTTTTATGGTTGGAATGGTAGCAAATATTGATGGTGAGCAAAAAGCACCAATTGTTGGAATTGGATTATGGAATGAAAAAAATTTCTACTATAGAATAATGGGAATTATTGGTCCAACGTTCTACATAGCTGGAGTTTATCATCCCTTTGAATAAATAACGAGGCTATCTAATTTTTTCTTTTATTGTTCAATATTTAAATATCCTTTTAATAGCTAGTTAATGTTTTATATCAAAAAAGTGATTAGTTTTTGATGAAATCATCACAAGGAGAAATGGATGGGAAATAATAAATTATCCCCTATTGCTTGGGAGTTTACCATAATATTACACCACATAAAAAAGATCATGTAGTTTTTAGAGATTTTCAAATTAAGGATGGAATTGGGATAAATGGTAGATTTAAAGAATTTGAAAATAGGTAACTTTAGAAAAATTTGGTAAATAGTATATGACATTCAAAATATAGGTGTAGTTTAGAACTGTTAAGAATAAAAACATCACAATATCTTTCAAAAAGGTGAGAAATGAAATTTAACTTCAGTCTTTCATTAAAACTAACATTAATCGTTGTTTCGATATCAGCTGCCGTTATTTTTACTTTAACCTATGTTAATATAAAAGAACAAGCTAGTTTTTTTGAAGATGCTTATTTAGAAAAAGCGGTTGTTATTGTTCAATCATTAGACACTAACATAGGACAACGCGATGAATTGAGAGATAAGGAAACATTACAAGACTATATTTCAAATTTTAGCAAAATTAACCCTGAGATATTGCAAATAAGTATTAATATTCCAGATGAAGAAGGATTAAAAGTTGTTGTCTCAAGTGATGAAGACTCCATTGGTTCTAACTCCAGTAGTTATAATTATTTATCTTTTGAGGAAATTGCAATTGTTAATATTCCAAATCACACAGGTAACACTCATACTTTAACAGTAATTGCACCTATTAACTTGTCTGGACAAATCGCTGGTACCTATGAAATACTGTTATCTATGGACAAGGCATATACAGCCTTTGATGTCCAGGCAAGAAACCTTGTTATGATGTCTACAGCTAGCCTTTTTATTTTAATTTTTAGTTTTCTGTTCCTACTGCGAAAAGTCATTGTAAAACCGATTACTGAGGTTAGAGATGCTGCCAAGAGGGTTAGCGAGGGTGACCTAAATACTGAAATAAAGATTAGATCACGAGATGAATTAGGTGATCTTTCCGCAGCATTTAATCAAATGACAATCGATTTGAAAAAATCCAGAGCTGAAACTAAAAGATACAGTACAACACTAGAAAAACTGCTTTGCCAGAAAGATGAATTTGTCAATCAGCTTGGTCATGATCTTAAGAATCCGTTACTTCCACTTATAAACTTAGTTCCTGAGTTAGAAAAAAATCTACAAGATCAAGAGTCAAAGGAGATTTTTGAAATAGTTAATAGGAACCTTGGCTACATTAGGAACCTTGTAATAAAAACCCTTGCACTTGCACGGATTAATAATACAGATACTGTTTTTTCCATTGAGAATATAAATCTTTTTGAAGAAGTTAATTCTGTTATCGAAAGAAACAGATCCATATTTACAGAAAATAATATAGTTGTTAAAAGCAGAATAAAAAAGGATCTTAAGGTTAAGGCAGATAAATTACAAATTGGTGAGTTATTCGATAATCTATTATCCAATGCAGTTAAATATAGTCCAAATGGTGGTACTATTACCATTGATGCAAATGATGATGGTAACCTAGTTACTGTATCTGTTAAGGATTTAGGTATGGGTATGAGCAAAGAGCAACTTAGTCATGTCTTTGAGGAGTTCTATAAAGTGGATAAATCTCGTCATGATTTTACTAGTAGTGGTCTGGGTTTAACAATCTGTAAAAGGATCATTGAGAAACATGATGGTAAGATTTGGGCTGAAAGCCCTGGACTGGGAAAGGGAACAACCATGTTTTTTACAATTCCAAAATGAAACAAAAAATAAGTTGATTAACTATAAAAAGTAGAGGTAAAATATACCAGCAAGCACCAAAGGACTTGTATATTCTGTCTTTTAGCCCTAATGAAAATGGTTGTCAAATTAGTTTTATATTTGTTCCTTGTAATGATTGTTTATTTTGTCTTCTCTCAATAATCTTCATCGTGGCAAATAGATAATTTTTGCTTTGAAAAGAAAAACAACTAATATAAATGTTAACAAAGCTATAAATGTAGTTATAGTCATCCAAGATAAGTCTATTCCTTTTGGAATATAAGATCCTGGAGTCCCAAATGCTTGACCTCCAATGACAGCGAAGGTTGAATAACCTGATGTTCCTGAATCATATGAACTTCCTGATCCTGATGTTTCTTCATATGTTTTTTTGTTATCTTTATCTCTATCAAGCCATTTAAACAATCTTTTGCCATCGTTGTCTTCTGAATCATTATTATTGTCTTTTGAATTATCATCATTAACCTTCGGCTTATCATTATTACCTTTTGGCTTATCATTATTACCTTTTGACTTACCATTATTGCCCTTTGGCTTATCATTACTGCTCTTTGAATTACCACCGTTGCCCTTAGGTTTATCGTCATTATCCTTAGGCTCTTTATCCTCTGACTCACCAGAATTGCCCTTCGACTTCCCGTTATTACCCTTTGACTTGTCACCATTACCCTTTGAATCATAATCATTATCTTCTGTATCGTCAATATAGTTCTCTGACGAACCTGATGAATCAGCATTTACTGTTGCAACTGAGAGTATAGAAAACATTGCCAAGAACATTAATGTTAGTATATAAGTGCTTAAAAATTTCTTAATTAAATTATTATTAACCAAATGTTTCCTTTTTATAATAAACCTTAATCTCACCTTCACCACACATTTCTATATTTTAAATTATCGTGATATATTCTAACACTTATCATATTTAAACCTAACTAGTCAAAATGTCAAAATGGAAAAAAGAAGTATTTAAATTTAATAGTTATAGGTTCTGTATAATATCTGTGTTGCAAATTTAAGCTCTCAAATTTGGCAAGTTATATGTAAAAAGCAATAAATTGTTATTTTGAAAATTTTAAAAATTTTTGTTAAAAATAATATTTATTATTAAATATTTGTAAATATGTACAAAAAATTAGTCGATAAATTTATTTTTAATGTATTCTTATTATAGAATTAACAATAGGTATAGACATTCGGAGGAAAAAAATGAAAAAAATTTTTACAATAATAGTTATAGGAATTACAACTATGAGCGGGTTTTCTGTCATTGGCATGCCCAATACTGAAGTAGAATATTGAGGCGTAGTCGTTGTTGCATTAGATACATCACAACAGCCATACATATATAATTCCTTATTACAATCAAATAATTGGAAATCTGATCATATAAAACTCTTATGGATGGAAAATGCAACAAAAGGAGAAATATTAAATTCTATTGATTGGTTAATTGAAAATGCTGATAATGATGACATTGTATTGTTTTCAGTAGATTGTCATGGAACTTATATGAATAAAGAATATGGAATATGGCCATGGGATGGTTATAATAACGGAATTATAACAGTTGCAGAGCTCGATGCTAAATTCGATCAAATAAATTCAAAGGGATTATGTCTAATTTTTGATTGTTGTTTAAGTGGTAGTTTTGTCGATGCTTTTCAAGAATATAGAGAAAGAAAAAATTTTTACAAATTCAGACATCCCCGATTAATAAGTCCTAAATCAATAATTAAAGGCATGGAAGATGATAATCGCGTTATCATTATGGGGACGATGCCAAATGGGTTGGGAGTCCATTGGATTGATTATGATTGGACCGGAAAAGTAAAATCTGAAATATCTCCTTCAACAGTTTTATCAGAAGCTTTTATCAAAAAATACAATATTAATAATGATGGCTATACATCGGCAGAAGAAGGATTTGTATATCTGAAAAAAAATTTTCGTAAATGGGCTATACTAGGTTTTCTATTAATACCTTTACAAATTTATATGTATTTGACCAAAGGATTTATAATAAAACCATTCCCGACAATATATGATGCCTTTCCAGGAGAACTTCCAATAATAGAAACATAGTTTTCACCAATATCAAAATCTATTAACACAATAAAAAAGTCTTAGAAAAAAAATTATAAGATAATTATAAAGCTTAAATAGACACTAGAAATTACCAATCTTTCCAGCTATCGAAATAAATTGCATTTATAAAATATATAAAACCGTGAAATGTTACCTGTTTTGAAGAACCATCAGTTAGAACATAGAAATCAACTTTAACATTAAATAAACCGAATGGGTAGCCTTCATCTCTATAACTTTTCGCATGGTAGTAATTTATACTCGACATAAAGTTAGGTTTAAGATTTTTTTCATAATATGTTTCTGTTTCAAATAACTGTGTACCATCTCTTGTTGTTATATTCAGATAATATATACATTCAATTGGTTCATCATTTCTGTGTACATAGTCAATGTTGCATGCATAACCCCACCAAGGAAAAGTAAAAATAAATGGGATTGAATAAATCCGGATATGAACATTGTCTATTAATCCACCTTTAATTGTTGAAGTTTTATTTATATTAGCATAAATATCTTCTTTTTGTGGAGTATGTTCTGCAGTTAGACTTGGTGAAATTGCAGTTGTTATAAAGATTAATATTACAATAATTATCAAGCT
The DNA here is from genome assembly GCA_964346655.1 of uncultured Thermoplasmatales archaeon. Lineage (GTDB taxonomy): Archaea > Thermoplasmatota > E2 > DHVEG-1 > DHVEG-1 > CAYFVP01. The sequence goes on along the minus strand of CAYFVP010000135.1, from coordinate 16,376 downwards.
TTTTTTCAATAAGCTATTTCTATGCATTCTTTTATCCTCCTTAAGAAATTTAATATCTATTCAAAGACATATAATTTTTTGTGTAAATTTTTTTATCAAACACAATATATTAGTATTTTAAAATCCGATTTTGCATGAAAAATTAGTAATACACTCTATTTTAATTTAAATGTTAAATTCTAAATACTAACTCCGGATTTTATAACCCTAATTTAACAAAACTATACTATAAAGAACCTAGTTATAAAAATCTGCATAAAAAAATATCTAATATGTCTGAAGACAAGTTTCAAGAGACCTTGTTAAAATAATTACCAGAAGAGTTTTAATCAGCGAAATATTTGAAGCATTTCTCAAAGAATCTAAAGAACTTATGTATCTACAAAAATATTAAACTGATTATGTTAATGATGATGACTAGGTTTACTTTTCAATACGGTATTTAGTAATGACTTTACCAATAGGTAACTTATCTATATGCTTAAGGAACTATGCAAGGCTGATAAAGTCTGACATGATATTGATTGTAATAGTATGGGTCTATACATTTGTAAACAGATTGATGAATGGTATAGTAGACATATTTTGGCAGAAATCCATAAATTAGAATTAGTGCAATATTTTACTACTTCAAAACTTTCAAAAAAAATAAAAACTTATTTACGATATTAGAAAAAAGAATAAAATGTAAAAAAAGGTGAGGGAAGATACAAAGAAAAATTATGGTTGTGGATGATGATCCTGATGTAAGATATACTATTAAATTTAAGTTAGAGAAGATAGATGATCGGTACACTGTTATCCCTGTTGAGAGCGGTATTCAATGCTTTGAATTGTTAAAAAAGAATGAGATTCCTGATTTGATTTTGTTGGATATTATGATGCCTAAGATGAGCGGCTGGAAAATTTATAACAAGATAAAGGATAACAATGATTGGAAGAGCATACCGATTGTTTTTCTTACTGCTAGAATGGACCAAATAGCTAAGAACGCTGGTGGTTTTTTAGGTGATGATTACATTGAGAAACCCTGTGATATATTAGAGATAAAAGAAAAGATTGATAAGATTTTGAAAAAATACTAATCTGTAATAACTTATTTAATACCTCATATTAGTTCGTTTCTATCAGTGGATTTTTTGTTTAATCAATTTTTAAGCTTGGATAAAATAATACATTCCACAAAATAGTGCTCAAACATATATTTAATCTGCTAAACTTTTCCTAAATAAAAAAAGATATTCTTAAAATATTATCTTTATCTGGAGAAGATTGATTCAATTATATATCTCAAAGTAGCTTAAACTTTTTTCCACTTATCGATATCTATTTGTTGTGCAGAAAAATTCGAGAAACTAGAACGGGCTTGAGGGGATTCGAACCCCTGGCCAATCGGTTAAGAGCCGATTGCTCTACCTAGCTGAGCTACAAGCCCAAAAAAAATAAAAATGGAAGTAGAAACTTGGAAGATATTTATTCCTTTTCAACTAATTTTTTTACATCTGAATCCTTTACTATAGAAATATATTTGGCATCAACCATATCTGTAATATAAACGTCCTTTCCAGCACGATATATTTTTACACCATCATCTTTTGCCTTTTTCCCATCGATTTTAAGAATTAGCGGTTCATCTGTTCTAACTTTTCCTGCTTCAACTGCTTTTTTGATACTACCGCTTAGATGCACTTTTTTCCTATCAATTGGATGAAGTCCGCCTTCAATTATAATATCTGCTTCTTCTTCTGTTACAGGATAATAAAATATATCGATATCAGCTAAAGGAAGATCATTGAGATTAACATCAATAGTATGACCGTATGTGGCTCTAACCATACCTCCGTCTACCTGATATCTCCCACGTGGATCAGTTTCTACTAATGCTTCAACATGATGTGGTCTTAACCATTTAAATCCTGATCGACTTGTTCCAATTGCATTAATTAAATCAGAAATATCTACCCATCCTTTTCCATCCATCATGACTCCTAGTTTTTCTGGGAAATGTCTAAGTGTACCTGCAATTATTCGACTTAACGAATTGAGCTCGTTTTCACTCATTAAGAATTTTCCTTCTTTATTACATTTAGGGCAGCTTTTCCCTCTATAATAACCATGTTCTTCACATTCTGATAGCATACTTTTCATGTCTATAATAAAAATATTAAGTATAAATTTTTGTACTTAATTGTTATTACACGTTGTGGTGACTATTTGGAAAAAGAGGAACTTAAAAAATTAGCCGCTGAAAAAGCCCTTGATTATATTGAAGATGGAATGATTCTTGGTCTTGGAACTGGTTCTACTGTTGAATATACTATTCATAAACTAGGACAACTAGTAAGAGAAGGTCTTAATATAAAGGCAATTCCAACATCAATTCATACTAAAAGAATTGCAAAAGAAGAAAACATTCCTTTAACTACTCTTGAAGAAAACCCCGAGATTGATGTTACAATTGATGGAGCAGATGAAGTTGATTCTAATCTTAATCTAATAAAGGGTGGGGGCGGAGCTTTAACTCGTGAAAAAATTATTGCATTTAACTCTAAAAAAGTAATAATTGTAATTGATGATTCAAAAATCGTAAAAGCATTAGGAATTGATTTTGACTTACCTGTTGAAGTTATTAAGTTTGGCTGGACCTCTACTAAAAAGACACTAGAGGATATTGGATGTAATGTTAAATTAAGAGAAATTATGGATAAAGAGCCTTTTATTACTGATAATGGTAATTATATATTAGATTGTGAATTTGAGAGAATTGAGGATCCAGAATCTTTGGAAACAGAGATAAACAATATTCCAGGTGTTGTTGAAAATGGTTTATTTGTAGGTCTTGTTGATGAAGTTATTGTTGGAAGTACTCAGGGTATTTTAACTCTCAATAAAGAAGCAATAATTTAATCATAGTTAAATAAAATAAAAAGGATAATTGCAAATTTTATTTTTTTGATTTAAAACCATACAGTACAGGCATTAAAAAGGCAGCAGCAATACATGAGAAAGCTGTCATAAACATTATGACGATTACAAACTCATGAAGGGCTTGGATGTTTACAAAAAATATCGAAGCAACACATGCAATTGTTGTTAAAGCTGCTTCTACTAGCGATAGTCCAGTTCTTTCAATAGATGTTCGAACCGCCTGTTGCCTTGAAGCACCCTTAAACATCTCTTCTCTGAATCTATGGGTTATATGAACACCATAGTCAATACCTATTCCAACCATAATAGCAGCAATTGAAATGGTAATTAAAGAAAGAGGTATGTCGGTTATTACCAAAAATCCTGGTTCCCACATTAAAATAAAAAATACAGGAATCATTGTTAAAAATCCATATTTAGAAGAATTAAATATAAATATTAAAGCCGCTAAAACAAGAATTAATGCAATAATCATTGACCGGACTTGTTCATCTTTAAGTTTATTGTTTACCGCGACAACAACTGCATCTTGACCTGTTAATTTAGATACACGACCGTTTTGTGGAAGTGTTGTTTTTTCAGCAATTTCATTGATTTCATTTACAACACCTTCTATCAGCTCTATTGAACTCCCAATGGGAATTGCAACAATTATAATCGTTTTAGAATAATCTTTATTGATTATTCCTTCCTCTGCAATTGTATCATAAATAATTTTTTCCACACCAATAAAATCACTTATTCTTTCTAAAAAAGCACTACGATTTATAATTTCTGTAAATTCTATTATTTCATCTGCAAAAGAATAAACTGATTTTTCGATTTTCTTTTCTTCAATATGTGGGAATTTATGTGATATAATATCTCTCATTTCTTTTTCCATATCACATATTAATCTGATAACATTAGGATCTTGCAGACCCAGTGGCTCTGTTTCGACAATCATTGCATTAAAATTACTTCCTCCACCAAAATTTTTTGAATACTCAAACATTGCATCTACTCGAGGAATGTTTTTAGGTGCCATTTCAAAATAATTAACATCTGTTTTTACATAAGGAATTAATAAAATTGAAAGCACTGCTAAAAACGTTGCAAGTATAATAATTCTTTTTCTATTTTGTATTGTAAATTCTGCAAATTTTCTCCATCGGGGAATAGATCCACTATTTTCAAATTTTAAAATTATTACAAGACATGGAACAAGAATTATTGCTGAAATAAAACAAAAGAAAATGCCAATAGCACATCCAAATCCAAATGTTACAATAGGAGACATACTTGAAATCATTAGTGAAGCAAAACCAATTATTGTAGTAACTGTAGAAAGTAAGACTGCCTTCCCTGTTGATTTAAGTATTAGTTCAATTCTAGTAACATTATTATCTATGTTATTTTCTTCTACAAGTCTATTCATTAAATGAATCGAATAATCCACACCAAGCCCTATAAGAAGTGCTACAATTGCCACAGATATAATTGTTAATTCTGGTTGAATCACACCTAATATTCCAAATGTTAATGCAAGCGCAAAAGCAGGTGGAATAAAAGCAATAATAATTCCCTTAACTGTTTTATGGAAAATAAATAAAACAATAGATACAAGAATAATTGCGATGGGAAATATCATAATTAAATTATTCATACTTTCTTTTTGAATAGCTTGTTGCACTGCAATTGTTCCAGTTAGAGTCATATTTGCATATTTTGTACCTCGATTTGCCACTGCTTGTTCTGTTTTAGAAAGAATACTATGAAAATCTGCATCCTTTTTTAATTGAATTATAATAACAGTAACATCATAAGTATCTGTAAAGAGTATGCCCTTCATTTTGCTAATAGTGATTCTTTCCATATATTCATAGATCTTATCTCTATCAAAAGGAATTTCTCTTTTGGCATTTCCTCCCTGAGATATTGGTTTTGCATTTTCCTTTTTAATGAATTCAGCTAAGCTATTAATCTTTAAAATACCAGGGTCTTTTCCTCTTTGAAGTGGTTTTTCATATAAATTAAGATAGATCTCATCCATTTCAGTTAAAACCTTATAATCTCTTATATCATATACTCTGTCTGATTGATCAATGATAATTATAATCGTTTGACCAATCTGAAACTCTTCATTGATTTCCCTCCATAATTTCATTGTTGGATCATTTTGAGGCAAATAAGAAGTATAATCTGATTCCATATAGATTTTTGAGGCATTTATCGCAATAATTGCTGTAAAAATAGTAAATACTATAAGGACCAATTTTGGTCTATTTGCAAGTAGTTTTGCAATAGGTCTAATATTCATATTAATTAGTCCCCCTCCCGTATTTTTATTTTTACAGTTTTGAAGCCTTTCAGTTTGTTTTTTGAACCTAAACAAGCTATTTTGTTTAATTTGTCTTCAATTTCTTTTGCGTAAATTTTTAAAAGATTTATTGGTGGAATTGGAAAGTATTTGAATGGATTTTTTCCGATGCTATCATTTTTTATTTTTTTTCTTAAAATCTGATTTTGATCATACATTTTTGAAAGTGTTTCACGAACTGTACTTGGATGGAGTTTTGTTCCTTTAATAATATCCTCAGTTTTTGCTCCATTTTTTCTTAAAAGATATATATAAATCCTTGATCTGGCTCTAGATTTTAATAGATCATGCACTATAGTTTCAATGTTTTTATCTCTGTTAAATCTCGATTTTAGCATTATTTTTGCACCAATTTTATTTAATTTTTTTAATAATAATGTTGTTTTAAGCGTTTAAATACTTTTCCATTTTGTCGTCTAAAAAACGACAAAATATTTAGTCGGATAAAAAACGATAATATTGTGATTCAAAATTGATTACAAAAGGTTTTAATCCATCTTATAATATTTATTATAATATTTTCCAAGTGAACAATAAATGATTTCAAAAAAAACATTAAAAAAATGGAAACAGTATCGTGATATATCAAATGTCGCTCCTATAACCCGAAGATATTTTGTTATGAATGCTTTTGATGGTGCATTAACGATGTTAGGAGTCGTAATTGGAGCATATGTTTCAGGTGTTTTAAAACCAATTTATATTATTAGTGCTGGAATTGCAGGTTCAATTGCAATGGGAACATCTGGGATGAGTGGAGCCTATATGACTGAAAAAGCGGAGCGTACAAAACGATTAAAAGATTTAGAAAAGGCAATGCTTAGAGACATGAAAAAAGGTTTACATGAAAAATCTCATAGATTTGCAACCATTCTAGCTGCTGTTGTAGATGGAGTATCCCCTGCAATCTCAGCTATGTTTGTAATATCTCCATTTTTTCTTTCAAACTTTGATATTATTGCTACTGAAATTGCCTTTTATTCATCAATTGGACTTACATTAATTGTTTTAGCGATATTAGGAGCATATTTAGCCAAAATAAGCGATGAAAGTATGATTAGATATGGTATTCAAATGTTGCTTATTGGTCTTATTACAGCATTTTTTTGTGTTGGAGTATCAATATTACTTGGTGGACAATTTCCAGTTTAATTGATAAAAATTATAATCAATATTATTACATTAATTCTGAATTTATGAAAGAATACGAGAAATGAATAAAACCTATAAAAAAAGTAATTAATATTTTAAATTTAATTTTGAATATAATATATTTTAAATTACGTTAAATTAAAATATTTAATTTTGTATGCATTATATGAAATATAAACATTAAAATAAAAAAGGATAATATTTATATAGTATTATATATATAAATATAAAGAAATAATCAAATATAAAAAATTGATTGGGGGAAAAAAAATGAAAAATAAGATTAAAATAAGTATAGTAATAACGCTATTAATTATTACTTCTTTGTTTTATCCAGTGAATGCATTTGAAATTTATAATAATACAAAAACAATAGATCCAACAGAAGAAATTGAGGTTATAAAAACAGTTTGGAATCCAGATTTAGAAGAATGGGTCGATTACTATGAAGCAGAAATCGATGAAATAGTGACATTCAAAATTACTATTACATACAGGAAGACATGTCAAAATGGTAAGAATGCAACTGATATAATTGTTATTGATACATTACCAGCAGATCTTGATTATGATGATAGCTCCCAATATGATGAAAGTTGGATAGATGGCAATCAAATATATTGGAATTTAACTGCAGATTATGGAATTATTTTAGAGGATAATGAAAGTGTGTCATTTGAATTTACTGCATCTGTTGATGATTATGGCGAACATGAAAATTTTGTTGAAGTTTTTGCTTTTGAAAATTCCTGTCCAAATGATTTATATGGAATAGATGATGCTACAGTTAATGCTGAGGCGCCTCCATACTTAGAATTCGATAAATATGTATATGATTCGGAGCAAGAGGATTGGGTAGAACTTTTAGATACTGTAATAATAGATCAAGTTGTAAAATTCAAAATTGTCATAAAATTTGTATGGCATGAAGAAGTCGATTTAATGAAATTTATGATAATTGAGGATTATCTTCCCCACTGCTGCCTACAATATATTGAAGGCAGCGAACAATTTGATTATCCAAGTGAAGATTTTGAAGATCCTGCGATTAATGTTACTAATAATAACGTTACATACGACTGGACAGAAAAGCAGTTTAATCTATTTGCCAACCAAACAATTTCTATAACTTTTGAATCCACTGTTGTTAAGTATTGTAATGAAATTGTAGAAAATTGGGCTTATGTAGATCTCTGGAATTGCTCAATACCCCAGGATTCTATACATTTACTAGATAGTGATTATGCATCAGTCAATTGTACTGCTCCACCTTCAACTTTTGATAAATGGGTAAAAGATCCTGATTCGGGAGAATGGGTAGAAGAAATAGAGGTTTATGTTAACAAAGAAGTAACATTTAAAATTGAACTTACATACTATGGAAATAATAATCTTACAGATATAAGTATAGTAGACTATCTACCTTGTTCTTTGAAATTCATTGAAGGCTCTGCAAATCCTACTGAAAGTTACCATTCAGAAGATTTAAAAATAATATGGTGGAATTTTACTGAGCCGTTAGAGGATAATGAAATACTCATAATTGAATTTGATGCTGAAGTTGTAGACGATAGTTGTGGTAATCCTGCAATAAATACAGTATTCGTTTATGCTTACGAACAACAAGAACCATTTTCTGCAAGTGACACAGCAAGTGTTTATATATTAAAAAATACCCCGCCTTGTCCACCAGATATAGCTGGAGATACATTTGGTGAACCTGGTCAAGAATTAACATTCCGTGCTATAGGTTCAGACCCTGATGGAGATAAAATTTTATATAGAATTGACTGGGACGATGGAACACAAAGTGAATGGATTGGTCCAGTTGAATCTGGTCAGGGTATTAATGAAAAACATACCTGGGAAGAGGAAGGAGTGTATGAAGTAGAGGCAAGATTAAAAGATGATCCTCATGGTGATGAAAGCTTCCCCTCTTATTATCCAGTGACTGTAACTATTAAAAAAATAAACCGTTCGTTAGATGTAGATTTTAAACTTGGATTACAACGTGGGATAACGTTTTATATTGAAAATGATGGAGAAGGTGAAATAAAAAATATCAATTGGCAGGTAACTGTTAAAAGAAGAGGATTTCTCAAGAGGACCCTATTAAATGCACAAGATACAATAGATGCGCTTAATCCCGATGATGAAATAACTATAAAGAAACTTCCAAAATTTGGTTTTTGGTTGATAGATGTTAACGTAAAAGTTAATTCACCAGATCTTGATAATCCAATTGAAATTAATTCAAAAGGATTTATCTTGTTTAGATTTGTACGTCTAAGAAGATTCCTATAGTTAATCTATAATCCTCCATTTTTATTTTTTAATACAAAAAATTTTCCTTAAAATCTATTTGATAAAGGATTATATATCAATAACTTAATTTTACATTAAATTACCTATGAAAAATAAGGGTTATTTAAATGGATGATAAAACAAGAATTGAAAAAGATATTTTGATGTTTCAAGAAAATTTAACTAAATTAAAAAAAATAAAACTAGATGAAAAGAATGATTCTATTGTTAAACTTGCTAAACAATACCATGAAGATTCAAAATATTATTTTAGTAAAAAGGATTATTTCACAGCCTTTGGCTGTATAAATTATGCACATGGTCTTCTTGACTCAATTATAAAGTTTTAATCAAAAAGAATTCTAATTTCATCATCTAGATTTATTTTTAATTTTTTTGCAGCATTTCCTTGATTTTGAGCAATTTCAAATAAATTGCTACTACCAATTGTTGAAAGAATTTTTTCTGGTTCTACAAAATTATAAGATCTTATAAAGGGGGTTTTTAAATGTTTTTCCCCAATTAAAACCGTTATTTCTCTTCCATAATCTAAAACCTGTCTTAATTTTATGCCATCGATATTTGTTATAATATTTCCAAAACTATCAATATATATTATTTTACCAGTTGCAGATTGATTTGTTATTTCATATTTTCCAAAATCTAGGTCTATAAAATTTATAATTTTTGGGCCAATTTGATCAAATAAAACTCCATTAAGAATGTGAGAAGCAACAGGAGTAAATATATCTCTTCCATGGAAAGTATTTGAAACATTTTTTAGCATAAGATCTGGGTTTTTTATTTCATATACAGTAAAATCACCTAAATATTTTGCAGCTGGTATTAATAAGCCATTATCTGGTCCCACAAGTATCTGTGTTCTAGTTGTCACAACCAATCCTTTTCGGTTTGTTCCTACACCAGGGTCAACAACTGCAACATGAACAGTTCCTAAAGGAAAATACGGAGCACAAGACCTTAAAACAAATGCCCCCTCTCTGATATTTTGAGGAGATATCTCATGAGAAATATCTACAATTTTTGAATCAGTAATAGCAAGAGCAACTCCTTTCATCTGTGAAACATAATTACTGTTAGTTCCAAAATCTGAGAGAAATGTTAAAATTTTCATACAATTATCTCCATAGCATCTCAAATATCAAATCTAATATTTATTATGGTATGTAATTAAACACAATTTTTATGTTTTTTTAGAAAAAGTATTTATGTAAGTTATTTGCATATAATATAGGATGGATTTGTGTGAAGGTAAAATACAGTAAGAGAGATATGGATATTTTAGCTGAGATATGGGATCAATCTAGTGATAAAAAACTAATATGTCCCCAATGTGAAAATAAAATGATAATCGTTCAGTTAGAACCAATCCAAGATATTGAAAATCCGTATATACCTTATGATACAGTTATTGAATGCATTAAATGTGATTTTAAAATAAGGGCAGAATCATTTTCAATATTAGGGAGTGTTAAAAATTTTGATTTAAAATTTATAGAAATTGCCAGTTGGTCACCAAGTGGTAGCAGGGTTATTTCTAGATACGAACACATTCTTGAATACGATCTATTAAAAATGCTAAAGGAAAATGCAGAATTAAAAGAGTTTTTGGTAGTAAATAAACAAGTAATTCAGGTTATAGGCTAAAATTACTTAAAAAACATGCATAATACTTAAATATTAATAGATACAAATATAATTAGTAAGTGGTTTTCAATGAACAAAAAACGAAAGAAAAATTCAAAAATCAAGATTCCAAAAGAAATTAATATAATATGGGTAAATATTGTTGAAAATAACTCCTAAGAGTACATTATACCATTATAATCTTCAGGTTCTTGTTTCTTTTTTCCTGTGGAATGTTTAATAAATTTTCGTTGACGTTTCTTTCCAACAAAGCTAAAATCATGTCTTAAAAGCCGTATATAGGTTTTATCTGAGAGTGGCTCAAGACGAATTATTGCCTTAGTTTGTAACTTTTGTAAATATCTTAAAACAATAGTTTTGGATATGTTTAACTCCTCTTTTATCTCGTTTACTGTAATTGGGTATTTTTTTTGTAAAAGTTTAATTATTCTTTCTTCAATAGTTCCGGTTGTTATTTCTATCATTTATTAAACATTATTGTTCATAGGCTCTTAATCCTTCTTTATCTCTTTTAAAAAGTTTGATTACATCGTCTTTCATTTCAGGCGGATATCCATCAGGAAAATCTATACAACCACGACAAATATCAAAACCAATTGCTTTTTTCAGTCCCTTTATACTAGTGTAAGCAAGAGTATCAGCCCCAATTTCCTTTGCTATTTGTTCCCAACTCTTTATTTTGCCATTTCTATCACGAGCAATAAATTCTTTTTTGCTACGCATATCAATTCCCAGATAACACGGCGCAATAAGTGGTGGACATCCAATTCTAACGTGCACTTCTTTTGCTCCTACATTTTTCATACCGGCTACAAGTTTTTTAATATTTGTCCCACGTACAATTGAATCATCAATTAAAACTACACTTTTACCATCTAAAACAGAATGTAAATATGAAAGTCCTTCTTCCACGACTTTATCTCTACTTTCTTGAGTTTGTTGAATAAAGGATCTTTCATCTTTATCTTTCATAATTCCTTCATCAATTGGAATACCTGATTCCATTGCATAACCTGTCGCATAGTGTCTTCCAGATTCTGGAACTGGAACAACAACATCTGCGTTTATTGGATATTCACGTGATAATAATCGACCTATCTCGAAACGGCAGTTATGAACAGATCGTCCTTTAATACGAGAATCTGGTTTTGCAAAATATACAAACTCAAACATACAAGGTTTTTCTTGTTTTTTGATAAGCTGTTTTTCATAAATTTTGCCTTTTATATCAATAATTATTACTGATCCACCTGGAATATCTTTTACATACTCAAAATTTATTTTTTTAAAAACACGTGTTTCAGATGTCATACAATAAGTTTTTTTATATTTTCCAAGAACAAGAGGTCTTACTTTATAAGGATCGGTTAAAGCAAATAAATATGGATTTTCACCTGAGTCAGCAATAAAAATTGCAGAATAACTCCCCTTTAATATATTCATAAGGTCTTTACAGGACTTAAATATTAAATCTACAGTTATTTCTTTTTTATAAAATCTATCTGCAAGAGTTAAAATAAGGCATTGAATATCGCATTCATTTCTAGGTTTTCTGCTTGTCTTTTTTAATAAATCATAACAGTTATAGATATTTCCATTTTGAACTGCAGAAATAAAAGGATTAATAATGTATTCTGGTTGGGCATTTCTTTTTAATGACTTGATATCATCCAGTCCTGCAGTTGAATATCTTGTATGCCCAAGACCTAATTTGCCAGGAACATCAATTTTACTTTCTTCATAAAAAACTTCTCTTACAAGACCTGCATCTTTTGTAACATGAATATTTCCATCATAAAGTATCATACCAGCAGAAGATTGACCACGGTGTTGAACAGAAAACAAGCTATGATAAATATAGCGAGATACAGGTTTATCTCCAATAATTCCAACAATACCACACATTTGTGTAAAAAAGAAATGAAAAAGACTTATTTATAAGTTTTTTAACATATGTTAATTATAATTAAATATCCTCCCATTCTTTAAGAACAGATTGCCATTTGTATTCTTTAATTGCTTCTATTGTTTCAATTTTACGAAGAATTCTTTCATAACCTTTAACTAAAGTTCTAGTTCGAATTTTTATAATAAAATCATAATTTCCAGTTACAGCACAAACTCTATTTACGCCTTTAATATCCCATAACTTTTGCATTGTTTCTTCAATTTGATAACCTGACTTCATTTTTATAAAAACATATGCTTTTGTTAGAGTTAATGCAAATGAAATAATTCCAAGTAACATCAAAACTATACCCATAAATTTGATTAAAATTAGAACGGGATTTGTTGAAATCGGGGCAATAATTCCAAAATATGCAAGGATTATTGAAACAGGAATTGTAAATATAATAACAGAGGCTTTAACTGCCTGAGTCACACTTGCCTTACCAATACCAAGAGCTCTTATGTAGAATACAAATGAGAAAAAAACACCTGCTGCAATTAATGCAAACCATCCGAAATAATCAAATGAAGCGGTAACTGCCTGAATTAAGTTATTTGTTCCTCGGAAATAATCATAGACAAATACAAAAAAACAAGTAAATAACCATGCAATTATTACATTCCATAAACGTATATTGATTGCATCATTTGATTTATTTTCAATTTTCATCAATTTTAATTTTCTTTGATAAATTGAGAGTAGTACCCAACCAGGATTTATCACAAGAAAAACAATTATTAATGCTTCAAAACGTAAGTTTCCAGATAAGCTAATAGAACCTAGGATTGCACCAAATGTAACAATAATCGACGATTGTATTTCAACCAAGGTTGGAGTATCCTTTTCTGATATCGATTCAATAATTACCAAATATAATATTACAACCTGTGAAAAAGGTAAAACAACTGATGGGTCCTTAATAATTGCAAGTAATGCAAAATAACCAATAGTTAAAAGTGCATTACCAGCTCCAGCGAGCAATTGATATTTAATTTCTTGTCTTTTTATGAATCTAATTTTTTTAAAAGTAGGATCAATTGTTCTTGCACCAAGGCTTTTCCCTTTATAATTAATAGATAGAAATAACGTAAATAAAAAAGAAATTATCACACCCATAAAAAAGACAGATAATCCAATAACCCAGGGATTTTTTAAATATAAATTCAAAAATGCATCAATACCTGAAATTAAAGCTGCAATAATTGAAGAACTAAAAGCAAGTACATAAAATAGATATTTTTTTCTTATTTTCATAATGCTATTTCTTTTTCTATTATATGAGTTGTTGTTTTAATTACTCCTGTAATCATTTGGATTTTATTTGTCACTTTCAGAAGTTTATCTAAACTTTTTACCTCAACTCTTATAACAATGTCATAATCACCTGCAATAATGGAGATTTTTCTTATATTTTCAATTCTTCTCATTTCTTTTATTACTTCATCAGAAGAACCTGTTTTCATATGAATTAGTATGTAGGCATTTATCATATTACCACTTTAAATCAAAGCCGGATTAGTGTTGCCTTTATATATTTAACTATAAAAGTATTGTTATTTTGATAAATATTAAAACATAATCATTTTTATAGAAGTAAAATAAGGAAACATTTAAATCTAAAGATATGTATTCCTGTTATGGAGGTATTAAATTATGGCCTTTACACATGAAGGATGGACTTTATATTGTCGAGATGTAAAACTTAAAGGCGGAAGAAACCAAAGAATTTACTTCTTTAGTAAGAGAACACCAAAGAGTGGAACACCTTGTGATAAACCTGATAATTATTCTGTAGGAATAAACAAGAGAACTGGTCTTCCGTACTTAAAAAAGAAGTAAGAATAATTTATTTTTCTCACTTCTTCTTTTTTTTATTTTTTTAAATTATTTCAGATATCCACCGATTTTTAGACTTGGATCACCTAATAGTTGCCATTGCTGTACCATTTTTACATCCATTTTTGCATAATCGCCTAAAAATTTATTGAAATAACCAATAAAGGTTTCCCCTATATTTTCACCAAGAAAATCATTTTCATAAGTTCCAGATAGTTCAAAGAATTTAAGTTCTAACCAACCGTCAAGTATCTCTAAATAATCTGGAATTGAATTATTGTCCATATCTCCATCTCCATGAGTTCCAAGACCGGTATTAGCAATTGTTGCAATTGCACCCCCACCAATTTTTGTGGTAAGCCACCATCCCCAACATCTGGGAAGCCATGTGTAATAACCAGCATTTTTATTAAATGCATTTAGAACTGTTACATCAAATTGGCCATTGTGACATCCACCAACAACAACAATAGGTAATTTTCCTCTATTTCTTAAAAAAATTATATCATCAATGTCATAACCATCTGTCCATTTTTTTCCTTCTGGCGGAAAATGTGTACTCCAGGAACCTGGACTTCCATGTCCACAGAAATAGGCAAATCCTGCTCCCTTATTCATTTCTTTATTTACTCGTCTTCCGGTAATATCTTGTCCCTCTCTTGCATAAATTCGTACAGGATTAAAACCAGGCATTAGTCTGATGGTCTCTTCAGAAATAAGCTCTCCTTCATTAAAATGAGCTGTGTCATTGTAGGAATCACCTGCAATAAGAATTAGGTTTTTGAACCAGTTTTTTGAGTCAACATTTGAATTTTCATAATTGATGATTTTATTTACCATTATAATTACTTCAAACCGATATCTACAAGCAAGTCTCCCAACATATACATCTGGATATAGGTCCATATCATCTTTTAATGTTGAATTCCAAACTGAAAAGATGTTATCATTATTTGAATCCCAACTTGAAAACTTGCCTTCTCCATCGTAAATATCAGAATAATATAAATCACTTATAAACTTCTGTTCTGCATATTCTTGCTCTTCAGGGGGAACTACATGGCTATATCTAACAGGGATATGCCACTTTAAACCTTGACCTTTTCTACCACCTACAAGAAGAACATATTTAATTCCAGATTCTTCAATTTCTTTTTTAATAAAATATTTGATTTTTTCTGCCTTATCTCGTCCATCCTTAGTATTTTTATAGATATCTTCTGTTGAAACAAGTTTTGTTTTCAAACCATATTTCTCTTTATGTTCTACAAGATCCTGTAAATATTTATTAAATAATGATGGTGCAATGATTAAAAGATCATGAATATCATTGTTTAAAATTAATGGCTCATTTGGTACAATGTAGCTTATGTTGATTGAAATTTCAGAAATAAATTGTAATTGATTATCTGCAGGGAAGTATCTAGTAGGGTAAACTCTTAAAACAAGATATGTTTTATACTCATCAAATGAAAGGCCCCCTCCTGTATGATATGTAACCCAATCTTCTGGATAAGGATTTGAACTTTCGTAAATATTTTTATCTTTTGGAATTTCTTTTTTACCATGAATTGTATCAAACGATGCCTTGCAGTATGCAAGTTGATCTTGTAAATCTATAATTTCAGGAGTGGAATGTTCATAGGAAATATCTAAAATTTTTGATCCGAACATAAGCTGATCAACACTTATATTTACAGGTAATACTGGTTTTCCAGGATTTAAATTAAAAAGAACCCACCTATTATGATTTGTCTCTTTAACTTTAACTATCCAATAATTACCATATTTTTCAATTACAGGATATGTGAAAGATAAATGTAATTCAATGTTTTTGATTTCAGATATATCTTTTAAATTTACAGATTCGATTGGTTTTTCACTATGAAATCCATAAGCAGGTATAGAAGTCAACAAAGATAATATTATTAAAAGCCCAATAATTTTTATTTTTTTGTCTGAAAATTTTTTCATCTGTTACCCCCATGTTTTAAAATATTCATTTTTGTATGTTAGTATGCATAAATTATAAGAATTATTTATATAATATTTTCTATACTGTATTGTCAAGTAACATTCCTTAGAACTCTCTTCCTTTTCGTTACATTAATATTCACCTCGTTTATATTTTCATCGGCAAGGGCTTAATCCACAGACATTCCTGGGTGCTCAAGGGCA
>CAYFVP010000134.1:0-112556 GCA_964346655.1 uncultured Thermoplasmatales archaeon | reverse complement strand
TGCCTCTCCAATACAACAAGTTGCCTATCATTAACTTCTCTACATTCCCAACATTCTTCTTCACTTGCCTTATTAACCATAGATTGATTAGTATCTACAGCAAAAGCAGGATGAATACCAACACCTATAAACAATATAATTATCCCTATTGCAAGGGTTTTACAATACAGGTTTTTACTCATATTACCTCCTCCGATAACAATATTTAAAACTGATAGGAAGTATTTAACATTAATGATAAAACATATCACATAACAACTAAATATTCCACCTAAAAAATAATTAATCCGCTGTTCGACCGTGGAATTATATATTAAAATCCATTGTTCGATATTCCTGGTATAACCCAATTATTGTGATATAAGGTATAATATTCTTTGTAGATTTGGTAATTATTTTAATAATCTCAGTAATAAAATAGTAAAGATTTGGTTTTTCCCAAACATTTTCATAGAATATATAAACTATAAAATTACAAATATATGGGGTCTAGTAAAGAAAAAGGAAATACGATTAGAATTACTATTTTCCGCTCTTTTTCTATCTCCCCAAGATGCTAGACCCCATATTATTTTATATTAAATTTAAAATTAAATGTATATTTAAACATAGTTTTACCAGTTTGACATTTTCACACGATGGATTTATATACTGATATTGTCAAATATTAACAAGGGTTATTGATGAAGGGTAATAAATGTTTGGATAAATTGATTGGGAAATATTGTAAAATTGTGACAAAAGAACCAGGTGAAAAAAGCGTGAAGGTTGTTCATTGTAAACTAACAAATATAGATCATAATATTGGTCTTGTTTTCATTGAGTCTAACCAAGGTGAAGGTTGTTTAAATATTAAAACAATAGAAGCAATTAAACCCAGAAATAAAAAAGTTTAAAAATCAGATTAAATGCAATCCCAAATCTTCTGCAAATTCTTTTACTTCTAATACCTCTTCAATTGAAACATGCATTGATATATCTTTATAATCATATGCATGATACTCAGGTCTGTATTGTGCCATAATATTAACAATTGCATTTGGAATATTTTCTGCTATCCATTTAATTATGGGTTTTGAACAACAATTAATGTGGTTAGGCATAACCAAGTGTCTTATAATCATCATACCATTTTCATAAGCAATTTTATGATTTCTTTTGATAATTTCTAAATAATTATCCACCTTTGAAAGACGTTTAGCACAATGATTACTCCCATATTTAAAATCAGTAAGATAAAGATCGATTATTCCATTTAATAATTTCATGGTCTCAAGTGAGCAATACATATTTGAATTCCAAACTTGTGGAGTATTATCATTACACAAATTTAAAACTTTTAGAATGTACTGTAAATTTGGAGTTGGATCGCCACCAACCCAATTGACATTTTTTGCCCCTTGTAATTTTCTTTTATGAATAATTTCAACCATTTTTTCTGGCTTTATATAAAGTCCACTACTTACCTGACTAATATCCCAGTTTTGACAAAAAACACAGTGAAAAGTGCATCCAGAAAAAAATATTGTATGGGAAGGAATCAAAACTCTTTCTTCGCCTATGTGTAAAAATTCAGAAGAAATACCAGGCCTTCCAACACCACAATTTCCAGTCTTTTTTGTTCTATCAACTCCACATCTTCTTTCACAGAAACAGCAATTATGAAAAATCCTTGATGCAAGCTCGATTTTAATATCAAGTAAAGACTGACTTGGTTCAGCATCAGATAGTTTCAGATTGTTTAGTAAATCATCGTGTTTTTTCCAAAGATTTTTTGTTGATTCAGTTTTATTAAAAGAAATAGGTGTATCCTTGCACTGTTTATATTTTGCTGTTTTATTTTCTTCAAGTATTTCAAAGTAATCTGAAAGAAGTGTTCTAAATTCTCCCATTGTTATTTGATATATAATTTCAAATTAATAATTATTTTTAGACTGTTTCTTTAATCATCGGAGAAATTTGTTTATCTTTATAGCCTCGTTGTTGCATTGCTCCAGATGGGCATGCAGCAACACATGCTCCACAGCCCATACAGAGTGCTTCATTTACCTTAGCATGAGTTTTTCCATCTTCGTCTTTTTCTAGTTCAATTGCAGAATAGGCACAAACTGAAATACATGTACTACAACCAGAACATAACTCTTCATCAACACATGATATCAATGGTTCTGCTTCAAGCTCTTCTTTAGAAAGAATATTTGCAGCACGGGCAGCTGCCCCACTTGCCTGGGCAACAGAATCTTGAATATCTTTGGGAGCTTGACAACAACCTGCAATAAAAATTCCACCAGTAAAAGTATCAATGGGTCTGAGCTTTGGGTGAGCCTCAAGTAAAAAGCCATCTGCACTCTGAGATATTCTTAATACACGTGAAAAGTCAGCAGTATCATTTCTTGCAACAAGAGCTGGAACTAGTACTACAAGATCAGTATTAATTTCAAAGAGTTTATTTGTCGTTGTATCAAAAATATCAATTGTTAAGTGGTCTCCTAAGTTTCTTACTTCAGAAGGACGGCCTCTGAAAAAGTTGGTATTCATTCCCCGTATTTTTCTATAAAACTCCTCATAACCTTTGCCAAAACTGCGAATATCTGTATAACACATATTTATTTCTACATCTTCGCCAAGTTTTTCTTTTAGTAGATAAACATGTTTAAGTGCACTCATACAGCCAATTCTACAGCACCATGTACATTGGGTTTCATCACGGGAGCCTACACATAAAATATAAGTGATACTCTTTGGTTTTTCTCCATTTGAAGGACGTAGGATTTCACCAACAGTTGGACCAGATGAGCTTATCAATCGCTCCATCTGTAGAGATGTTATAACATCAGAAGATCGTCCATATCCAAACTCATACATTGAATTCGGGTCTAATATATCATAACCAGTTGCTACAACAATAACTCCAACGTCAAGTTCGATTTCTTCATCTTTTTGTTTGAAGTCTATTGCTCCTGCTTCACAGGCATCAACACAAAGTGGTCCAGTTCCACATTTGCCGCGGGTAAGCATCAAACAGTTTTTTGCATCAATCGTGCATTTAAGTGGAATTGCTTGTGGAAATGGCATATAAATTGCTGATCTTTTGCCCATTCCCTCGTCAAATTCACTCAAAATTCTTCCTTTTAATCTGCATGCTTCCATGCAGTCTCCGCAACCTGTGCACTTATCTAAATCAACATAACGAGCTTTTTTATTGACCTTCACTTTATAGTTACCAATACTTCCCTCAACACCTACTACTTCTGAATAAGTAAGAAGTTCGATATTAGGATGATTTGCTACCTCCATCATTTTTGGGGTCAAAATACAACTGGAACAATCAAGGGTTGGAAAAGTTTTATCAAGTTGAGCCATACGCCCACCAATGCTTGGGCTGCGTTCAACTAGATAGACCTTATGGCCTTCCTCTGCAATATCAAGGGCTGCTTGAATTCCAGCAATTCCTCCACCAATTACAAGAGCTTTCTGTGTAACTTTTATTTTTGAGGTTTCAAGAGGTTCAAGTAGTTTTGCTTTTGCAACAGACCCGCGAACAAGGGCCTTTGCTTTTTCAGTTGCGCGTTCTTTTTCATCATGAGCCCATGAACATTGCTCACGGATATTTGCTATTTCAAGGTTAAAAGCATTTATGCCACCTTTTTCAACTACTCTCCTAAAAGTATGTTCATGCATACGAGGTGAACAACAAGCAATAACAACACTATCAAGTTTATTTTTCTTAATTGATTCTTCAATTAAATTTGCACCAATATCTGAGCACATATACTTATAATCTTTACTTACTACAACACCATCAAGAGTTTTTGCATAGTTAGTTAATTCTTTTACATCTACAGAGGATGCAATATTAATTCCACAATGACAGACAAAGACACCGATTTTATTAACCATTTTACTTGCCCCCTACATTAATTTTTCCAACAGGACTTAAATTTAGATTGATGCCAAGTTTATCCTTTGATATTCCAAAAGAAAGGCCTAAAAGTTGTGTTAAATAAAATACTGGTACTTCAAGTTTAGCAGCAACTGTTTCACCTGCTTTTGTTTGTTTTGCATCATACTGTCTATGACACCAGGGACAAGTATCAACAAATGCATCAAAGCCTTGTTCTTGAACTCTTTGAAGCTTCTGTCCAGTTTTTGTTAAAGCAGATTCTGGAAGATTTGCAGTTAAAAGACCTCCACAACAATCAAGTTTTTCAGGATAATCAAGAGGTTTTGCACCAAGGGTTTCTAAAATTTTTTCCATTTTTGTAGGATTTTCTGAATCATCTGGTCTACCAATTTCACTTGGCCTTATTGTATGACAACCATAATGAGTGGCTAATTTTAGGTCTTTTAGTGGTTTTTTTACAAGCTTTTTTATTTTATCAATTCCAATAACGTCATGCAAAAGATCAATTGTGTGATTTAGTTTTGATGTACCATTATATTTTAATCCCTCATCAGAAAGAAATTTATTTACCTTTTCAAACATATCTGAATCAGTATCAAGAATTCTTTTGCACTCTGAAAGTGCTAAATGACACATTGGACAAGGGCTAAAAACATCAAGACCTTCTTTTTCAGCAATAGCCAGATTTCTTGCAGATAGAGCTAAAGCAAGCATTTGATTAACACTTTTTAATGGCTCTCCACAACATGAAAAACCTTTCAAATCAACAAGTTCAATATCTAGAAGAGGTAAAACTTCTCTAATTGACATCTCATAGGCGTATTGCTCGGTAGGCATTATACAACCAGGGTAAAGTGCATATTTTTTCATAAAAAACCTCCTATACCTTTTCAACTGCAAGTTTCGAAAGCATTAATTGAAATTTTGTTGGATCTTCTGGTTTTGAAATATCTGGAAGTTCTACTTCGGTTCTATTTTTTGTCTTATTTTCATTTGTTGTAACACTTTTTACATCCTGCAATAGACCAATTGATAAAACTGACTGTAGCATTGCTGTATAATTACCAGGTATTTGTTTTCCACTTGCAACTGCCATATTTTTAAGTGCAAACAATATTTCAATAGGAGCAACTTTTTGTGGACAACGCTCTCTACATTTAAAACAACTCATACAAGTCCAAATAACATCAGAATTTGTCATCTCATCAATAAGTCCACGCTTAAGAAGTGCTACAATTTTATGAGGTTCTAATTCAAGTAATTTATGTGCTTCACAACCAGATGTACATTTGCCACATTGAAAACAGTAATCTGATATTTCATCCTTAAGCCTGCACAATCTTTCATTTATTTCCTTTCTTAATTCAACCTGTGACTCCCCCATAGAAGTCAAATCAATGATACTCATAGTAATTCTCCCCAATTAACACATGTTAATTATATAAAGTTTTGTAATTTTTGTATCTTATAACCGTATTTAAAATATGCTAAAATTAAGATATTTTTTAAGTCGGGCAAACGAGTCTATATTTTAAGTCTAATAATTAAAATTAATTATTTATAAAAAAAATAGTTTAACGAAAATCTTATCTCTATAAATCCAACAATCTCAAAATTATCGGAAAAATATCAATTATTCTCCACCATGCCCTCATTCTTGGATTTGATATTTTAATTTCAAATTCAGTCAAATCGCTTTTTTCATCGTATATATCTTTTGCCTTAACTTTAATCATATATGTATCTTTTATAGTCCATGTATATTGATAATCCACAATCTCAGCTGAATCATATGGTCCATCCCAATCTAAAAAGTTACCATCACCCCAATCAATATAGAAATAGACTTTATCATCATCTGGATCAATTGCTGAAACTGTAAATGTTCCTTCTTCATTCACTTTTAAACTATTTGGACCATAAATATCTGGTTTATCTGGTGGTTGATTTTCATAAATTTCTGTACCATAGAATCCTGTATGATATGGATCGTGTTGAAACATTGGCCACTCCATATTAGATGAAATAAATTCTCCCTCCATATCCCAAACATATACTTTTCCATCATCTCCAGCGACTACAACTTCAACAAGACCATCCTTATCAATATCACCTATTGCTGCAGTAGAATCTACTGAATCACCAATTATTTTTGGCCATCCTGTCACATCTGATCCGTCATGGTGCCATGCATATAATTTATTGGCATATGATCCTACAATTATTTCAACATCATTATCCCCATCGATATCACCTATAACAGGTTGAGCATAAATGTAATTCACATCTTGGTTTGGATCATATAAAAATTCTATCGGCCAACCATCAGCTATAGTACCATCATGATGCCATACAAAAAATCTTGTATATGGTTTATTTGGAACACTACCTCCAGCTAAAATTTCTAAATCGCCATCATCGTCGATATCACCCACTGAAGGTTGAACAAAACACAATCCATTTTCTTGTGGCCAACCATCGACAAGAGTTCCGTCATGATGCCATATAAAAATCATTCTCTTCTGTGTAAAGCCTGAACTTATTATTATCTCCAGATCACCATCTCCCTCAATATCTGCAATAACTGGAGAATCTTTTATCCAATCATGAGCTAATTGGGGCCAACCATCTGCTGAAGTTCCATCATGATTTAGTACATAGAAATATCCATCTTGATCACCAAAAAGAATCTCTGGATAACTATCATCATCGATATCTGCAGTTGATGCAGCTCTGCGTACAGGGCTGCCTATATATACAGGCCAACCATTGACAAGAGTTCCATCATGATGCCATGAATAGATATAACCTCCACCATCAGTTGAAGGTAGGATTATTTCTAAATCACCATCTAAATCAATATCATTTACAGTTGCTGAAGCTCGGGAAGCATATATGTTTTGAGGCCAACCATCAACTAAAACACCATTATCATGCCAAACAAATAATTGAATACCCCACATACCGCCAATAACTTCTTTATTATCTGTAGAGCTATCTATATTAGAAAAAGTCAGAGATGATCCTTGAATACCATAAATCTTAATGGGCCATCCTTGCAGGATATTGCCCATATGATCAATTACGAAGTCCTTATTATTATCACCTGCAGGTACTACAGTTACAGTTCCGAAACCAATCTCCTGATAACCATCTTTGTTTATATCAGATAGAGCAATAGGACTCCAAATTGCAACTTGTGATCCTGGAATCTCATATGGCCAACCAATAGGAAAATTAGGATGCAAAGTCGAATCTAGATAAAAACTAACCTCACATGAGTATTGATCAAAACCTGTGGTATAAACAGTCAATTTTATACTATAATAATCCGTCTCAGATATTGAAGCAGTATCCCAAGAACCTAATATTCCGTCAATAATTTCAGTCATGCCGTTATTAACAAGAGTTATACCATCGGTATACCAATCAGTTGGATCTTGTCCTACCCCCCATTCAATTATATAATTCTCAAAATCTGGCATCGATGCTATACCATTTATCTCAATAATATCTTCTACCCTGAATACCTCCCCTTCATATGGAAAATTAATAACAGGCGGTAGTAAAATTGGATTTATTAGTATTTTTGCTATATTTTCATTGATTGCATCATTATAGAACCCATATAATGAAGTATTTTCTATATAGTTGATATTTTGTTTTTTTTCTAAATCATATAAATTGTTAACAGAATTAAAGTTTGAAAAAGATAATTTATCTTCAATTAGTACCTGGTTTTTAGATATGAAATTTCCAGTTGATGGAATATTTAATATATTAACAAATAAAAAAATTAATACTAAAACACACCCTTTTTTCAAAAATCTATTATTCAAATTATTTTACCTCCCTTAATTTTTGCAGTAAATGATATTAGATATAACAATTTAAATATTACCCATAAATAAAAAAAAGAAGAGCTTGTTTTTTAAATATATGAAAATCTCTGCAGGGAAATCGTTTCAATATTTTAAAAAAAAAAAATGTGAATCAAATGTATACTTGTTTCTTGAAATATTTATAAATAGAATATATTATTTGCTTATGTACAGATGTATGGAATTGTTTACCACGATGATTACGAAAAATATGATTTAGGATCAGATCATCCATTAGTAGGAGACAAACCAAAAAAAACAATTGAATATTTTAAAGAAAAAGGTTTGATGAAAGACTTAAAAATATTTAACGCTAAAAAGGCTAATGAAAAAGATCTTTTAAGAGTCCATGGCGAATTTTACATAAAAAAGGTTAAAGATTTGAGTAAAAAAGGTGGTTTTTTATCATTTGACACACCAGCTCCAATTGGAATTTATAATATTGCATTAATTCCAACAGGAGGAACAATTTTAGCAGGAGATATATTATTTAAAGATTTTACATGTATGGCCAATCCTCTAGCAGGTTTTCATCACGCGAGTACAAATACATCTTCTGGTTTTTGCTTTTTTAATGATGTTGCAATTGTTATTGAATATCTACGTGAAAAATATACCCTTGAGCGATTTTTAATAATTGATCTGGATGTTCATCATTTCAATGGAACCCAAGATATTTATTATGAAGATCCTTCAGTTTTAGGTATTTCATTTCATCAAGACGGACGAACACTTTATCCTGGCACTGGTTATATAGAACAAATCGGTAGATACAGTGGAGAAGGCTATACCGTAAATTTACCTCTACCACCTGGAACTGGAAATGAAAGCTATTTAAATGCATTTAATGAACTAATCCCACCTTTAACAAAACAATTTGATCCAGAAATAATAATCTATGAATCAGGAGTTGATACCCATCATACAGATCCACTAGCAAATTTACATTTAACACATCAAATATATTATCAATTTGGAAAAAAAATTATGAAACTATCTAATAACACTTGTAAAAAATTACTAATCTTATTTGGAGGAGGATATAATAATATTTCAAGTATTTACTCTTATTATAATATTATGTGTGGAGTTATGGGAAAAAAGGATTTTATTGAAGAAAAAGAAATTAAAGATGATAATGTTGAAATGGTAAAAAAATTAGTAACAGAATTAAAAAATATTTTATCTTTACATTGGAATCTATGAATAACTTTTAATTGATTTAGTTGCAATAATATCAATACCTGTTTCAGCAATATTTCTAATAATTATTTTTCCAATTTTTACTGGTGCCTTTATCTTTATTTTCTTAATTTCCTTTAAAACATTAAAAATTTTATCTTTTGGAACTGGCCGTAAGCTTTTAACACTAACAAGTGGCCACTCTCCATTTTCAACAAGAACAGATGTTGTTAAAACTCGTCTTGGATCTAGTGCTTCATTTATTGCATAATCAATTCCCTTTTTGCATTTATAACCCTTACAAATTTCAACATTTTCTCCCTTTTTATTAACAAGTATTTTACATCCAATCGGGCAAATGATACATGTTATTTCCTTTTTTTCAGTCATCTATTGTTACCTCCAAAAACATTGCAGACTTAATTATTTCTTCTGAAATATTCACATCAAAAATAATCATATTTGCTGGATTTGCATAAGGTAATTTTTTCTTTTTCAATTCTTTATTATTTGTAGTTATTCGTAATGTTGGAGTTTCTTTTGGCTCAGTTACTCTTAATTTCAATGTTATATTTCCTGCCTTAGTTATTTTTTGGGGAACAACATATCGAACACCTTTCCCAGCTTTAACAAAAATTCCTTTTGAAGTTTGCATCTTTTTACCTGATGCAAACTTGGCTGCATTTTTTCCTGCAATTTTTGCATCAACTGATAAGGCATCGACCGTATCATAAACCTGAAGGCAGTTGCCACATGCAAAAACTCCAGGTAATGAAGTTTCAAAGATTTGATTAACAACAGGTCCACCAGTAAAATTGTCAAGCTCTATTCCAACATCCTTAGATAACTCGTTTTCAGGAATCAAACCTAGTGATAAAAGAAGAGTGTCACATTTGAGCTCTTTTTCAGACCCAGAAATAACATTTAATTTCTTATCTATTTTAGCAATTGTCACACTTTCAAGTCTTTCTCGACCTTTAATATATGTAACTGTATGGTTCAAATAAAGAGGTATTTCATAATCATCAAGACATTGAACAACATTTCTAGGAAGACCGCAAGCATAAGGAAAAATTTCAACAACACCAAGAACATTTGCTCCTTCAAATTTTAAACGTCGGGCCATAATAAGGCCAACATCGCCTGAGCCCAAAATGACAACATTTTTGCCAATCATTATATTATAAAGATTAATGAATGCCTGAGCAACTCCCGCAGTAAAAATACCACTGGGTTTATCACCTGGTATCATTGCATTCCATCTTGTTTTTTCTCTACACCCCATAGCAAGAATAATGGATTTTGCGCTAATTTTGAATATACCATCTTTATTTACAGCTATTATTTCTCGGTTTTTATTAAACTCTAGGACCATTGTTTCCATCATGAATGTAACATTTTGTTTTTCAGCCAATTTAATATACATATCTGCATACTCTGATCCAGTCAAAGATTTACCAATTTCTTCAACTCCAAATCCATCATGAATACACTGTGGTAAAATTCCTCCAAGCCAGCTATTTCTATCAATAATTACAACCTTTTCAGCACCATTGTTTCGAGCAGAAATTGCTGCTGCAAGACCTGCAGGACCACTACCAATTATTGCAACATCTGCATTTTGATTAATCATTTCTTTTCTCCCTTATTCTACCAAAAAAAAGTTTTGATTCAGGTGATTTCATTTTAATTTCATCAATTTTTATATTGAATTGATTCTGCATTACTCTTACAATATGTTGAGTACAAAAACCTCCTTGGCATCTACCCATGCCTGCTCTACAACGAAATTTAACAGAAGAAAGAGTTTTTGCATTAAGTGGATTAGATAGTGCATTTATTACCTCGGCTTCAGTAACATGCTCACATCTACAAATAATTCTTCCCCAGAATTTATCTTTATTAATCACTTTTGATTTTTCATTTGCTTTCATTTTAGAAAAACGATTTGTTTTAATTTTTTTAATTTTAAAGTCATTTTTTTCTTGTAACTTAATATGATTTGAAACCATCTTTTTTACATATCTTGCTATAGCTGGTGCTGCAGTAAGACCAGGTGATTCAATTCCTAATAGATTAATAAGACCTGGCGTTTGTTTGCTTTCCTCAATTCTATAATCAGCCCATCCACCTTGATTAGGCGATGCAAGTTTGCACCTTATCCCTGAATAAGCATTAATAACTGCTTTTTCTGGTAAAGAAGGAATTATTTCTTTTGCCTCTTTTAGAATTACATTCATCATATTATTTGTTGTTATTTTATCTTCTGAATCAGTAATAAATTCTGCACTAGGGCCAAGTAAGATGTTTCCTTCAATTGTTGGTGTAATATGAACACCTAAAACACCAAGTTTTTTTGGAGGGATAGGATAAATAATCGCATTTATTAAATCCCTATAATTTTTATCTAAAACAAGGTACTCTCCTCTACAAGGATAAACATTAAAATCAGGTTCTTCTAACATTTCTACAATTTCTCTACAGTTGATACCTGCTGCATTTATCAATATACTAGATTCAAATAGTCCTTTGTTTGTTTTAATTATAAAAGATTCTTTTTCTTTTTTTAATCCTATTACTTTAGTTTCAAGGAAAAAATTTACATCATTTATTGCCGCATTTTCAGCAAAAGCAATTGTCATTTGATAGGGAAGAACTATTCCAGCTGTTGGAACCCATAAAGCTTTGTAGCAGGGAACATTGGGTTCTTTTAGCTTAACTTCATTCTCATCTTTTATTTCTAAACCTTGAACTTTATTTTTTATTCCAACTTTTTTTAAACACTCAAGTTCTTTTACTTGCTCTTCGTCTTTTGCAATTACATATTTCCCAACCCATTTTACATGAAAACCTAAT
The DNA here is from genome assembly GCA_964346655.1 of uncultured Thermoplasmatales archaeon. Lineage (GTDB taxonomy): Archaea > Thermoplasmatota > E2 > DHVEG-1 > DHVEG-1 > CAYFVP01. Next base: position 100,733 of record CAYFVP010000134.1, on the reverse strand, counting down.
GTTTCTGATAGATTTTGAAATAAGTTGTTTCCTTCAAAGCAGAAATGAGCTTTAAGCGAATCAGTTGGTGAATTGATACTACTATGTATTACTCCACTATTTGCTTTGCTGGTTTCAGATGCAACATCACTTCCTTTTTCAAAAACAGCTACCCTCAAATTATATTTTGATAACTCCCATGCAATTGAAGAACCAATAACTCCCCCTCCAACTATTGCTACATGGAAATTTTTCATCTTCCAAGGAATATTCCGAATGATATAAATATATTAGGTGCTTTTTTTATTCAGGATATCTATTTGAGGGAAGATAAATGCAGGTTAAAATACCATATGGAAAGGAAAATAACAAGATTAATATTCCTGAAGATTCTGAGATTTTGGTACCAAAAAAAGTTAAAATTAAGGATGAAAATAAATTAATTGAAGATGCCCTTGAAAATCCTATTGGTTTTGAATCATATGATGAATTTGCAGAAGATTGTGATAGACTCCTTGTAATTATTAATGATGCCACAAGACCTACACCAACATCTAAAATCTTAAAATATCTTTTACCAGTGCTTTCTTCTCATCCAGATATAAAATTTCTTATTGCAACAGGCGTTCATCGTGCCCCAACTGAAGAAGAATTCAGATATATTTTTGGAGATACCTATAAAGTTTTCAGAAGAAAAGTATATGCTCATGATGCCCGTAAAGATGAGGATATGACTTATCTTGGTAAGTCAAAAAATGGAACTGAAATGTATATAAATAAACTAGTTTCTGAATATAAAAATATACTTGTTATTGGAAGTGTTGAACCACATTATTTTGCTGGGTATACTGGTGGCAGAAAATCCTTTTTGCCAGGTGTTGCATCCTATAAAACTATTGAAATGAATCATAAACTTGCATTAAGCGATGATGCACGATCTCTCGCACTTGAGGACAATCCTGTAAATGAGGATATGGTTGATGCAATGAATGTTTTAAAGGACCTAAATGTTTTTTCAATTCAGACTGTTTTAACAGGTGATCATAAACTTTTTGCAGTAACTGCAGGTGATTTACATAAATCTTTTGATGCAGCAATTAAATTTTCAAATCAAATTTTTTGTGTAAAATTAAAGCAAAAAGGTAACATTGTAATTACTGCAGCACCTTTTCCAATGGATATTGATCTTTATCAATCTCAAAAAGCACTTGACAATGGGAAACTTGCTCTCGAAGATGATGGTATAATAATTCTTGTTTCAAAATGTAGAACTGGAGTTGGAGAGGATGCATTTTTAGAATTATTATGTAGAGCTGATACTCCTAAGGAAATCTTAAACATCTTAAAAGAGGAATATAAACTAGGATTTCACAAAGCTGCGAAAATGGCCCAAATTGGAATAAGGGCAGAAATGTGGGCAGTTACAGATTTAGATGACGAAATAATTAAAAAGGCTATGCTGAAACCTTATTCAGATATTCAAACCGCTACAGATGATGCTATTAAATTGATTAAATCTAAAGGTAAAAAACCACGCATCGTGGTATTGCCGTTTGGAAGTTTAACTGTTCCTTTAATTTAGATTAGACTAATTTATCTTTCAATTTCAAAAGCGATATTCATTTCTGCTCTATATTGAACAGGTCTGTCGTTTTCAACTTTTATATCAAATTTTTTGACCTCTGCTCTTCGAATTTTTTTAACTGTTTTTCCTGCCTCAATAACAGCATTTTTCGAAGCATCAGAAAAGCTTTTTTCTGATGTTCCAACAATATCAATTATCTTATAGACTCCCATTTTATATCACATCTCCCAAATTAAAAGATTATTTAAGTATTTAATTTTTTTTATTAGATCAAGATTTTTAATATTAAAACAAAATATAAAATAAGATTTTATGATTTTTTAATCTTTAAAATGTAGAGCAATTGAATTAATACAAAATCTTTTTCCTGTGGGTTTTGGCCCATCATCAAAAACATGACCAAGATGCCCACCACAGCGACTGCAAACAACCTCTGTTCTTATCATACCATGACTATCATCAATATTGAATCTCACCTTATCTTTTGAAATAGTTGTCCAAAAACTTGGCCAACCACTTCCAGAATCAAATTTTGCATCTGAGGAAAATAACTCGTTTCCACAGCCTGCACAAACATAAACGCCTTTATCTTTTTTATTTACATATTTTCCTCTAAAAGCAGGTTCTGTTCCTTTTTCTCTTAAAATATGATATTCATCAGGATTCAATAACTTTTTCCACTCTTTATTGGATTTAGGTAAATTTTTTCTTAACATCAGAATCAATGAATTTCATATATAATAACTTTTTTAATATATCTTTTGTAGTTAATAAAAAGTAAATAGTTTCTGATAATTTTATTGAATATAGAAGACTTTATATATTACTATTTTTTGAAATATTTTATGACTGTAAATTATGAATTTGGAAGCGACAATCATTCTGGTATCCATCCTGAAATAATTAGAGCAATTGAATCTATCAATGTTGGTTTTTCTCTAGCATATGGAGATGATGAATATACCACATGTGCTATTAAAAAATTTAAAGAACATTTTGGAAAAAATATTGATGTTTATTTTGTTGGAAATGGAACAGCTGCAAATATATTAGGAATTAAGGCGGTGACTGAATCATTTAACTCTATTTTCTGTGCAGAAACTGCTCATTTAAATGTCCATGAATGTTGTGGTCCAGAAAAATATACAGGTTGTAAGCTTACAACAATTCCAACAACTGATGGAAAACTTACAATTGATTTGTTAAAACCTTATATTGTTGGTTTTGGTGATCCTCATATGGCTCAACCAAGAGTAATATCTATTACACAATCGACTGAATTAGGAACAGTTTATACTCCTAAAGAAATTAAAGATCTTTCTAATTTTGCCCATAGTCAAAATATGATTCTACATATGGATGGTGCAAGACTTTGTAATGCTGCAGCCAGTCTGAATGTTGATCTAAAAACAATAACTGCTGACACAGGAGTTGACGTTTTATCTTTTGGGGGAACAAAAAATGGTATGATGTTTGGTGATGCAGTGATTTTTTTTGATAAAAAATTATCAAAAAACTTTGAATTTATTAGGAAACAAGGTATGCATCTTACTTCAAAGATGCGTTTTATTTCTTCACAATTTGAAGCACTACTATCAAATAATCTATGGCTTGAAAATGCTAAACATGCAAACAGTATGGCTCAATTATTATATAGTGAAGTTAAAGATATTCCTAATATAAATATAACTCAAAAAGTTCAAGTTAATGCAGTATTTGCATCTCTTTTAAAAAGACATATTACAGAAATACAAAAGAAATATTTTTTCCATATATTTAATGAACAAACCTCAGAAGTTAGATGGATGTGCTCATTTAATACAACCAGAGAGGATGTAATAGATTTCACAGAAACAATTAAAAATGTTGTTAAAAAATAAGTTTCAGTAAAATAATTTTAATTCTTTTCAGAGGGCAATAATCTATAAAAATCAATTTTTTTAAAAAAACGAATAGATATCTCTTATGTCTATTGAATAATTTTGATTATTATATGCTCGTGCTTCTAATGTGTGAAGTCCCCGTGAAGTATGAATATTACACGTGAATGGTGCTTCATAATCGATATGTTTTAGTTCATTATCTATGTAAAATTCTACTTTGTCTGTATTTTCTGTGATTACTTTTACTTGTACATTTCCAAGAAATCTTGCTGCGCCTCTTTGAATACGTAATTTTTTAATAATTGTTGGAATTTCTATACCGAAAAAATAAGACTTATAGATTTTTGGTGTTTCAATATAAACTTTAGGGACATCTGGCTTAATGTTTCCATATACGCCATCAACATACATTATTCCTGAGCCTTCTCCATACCATTTGTCTGTAATCATATTTGCATCATATGCCAATTTAAACCAGCCTTTCTCTCCCCATTTAGTCCCCCAGCTGTTTTTTACAATCCAGCATTGTTTACTGTCATCATATCCAACAATTGTTATTACATGCCCTCCTGTTAATCTTCCCCATTTATGTTTATAAACTCCATTCCGGTAATAATTGAAATCTCTCCAGATCCAACCACATATTACAAGTGGGCCGTGTTCAATCAATGCTTTTTTTATTGATTCAACATCATGATCTACCCATCCCCATTCTTGAATTTTTACAGTTCTATTTTCCCATCCAGGTATGCTTTCAAATGGGTAGTCAAAAGCCCTATGGGGATCAGGATAACAACCTTCATCTGGAACTCCATATTCCATCAGATAATTTGCTGCATCTATAAGATTAACATAACCTTCTTCATAAGTTCCACCTGCATAAAAATAGAGATGACAATCCGATAAATCTGGCTCGAATAATTCACCAGTTTGATACTGTATTATTGTTTCAAGGGCAGCACACAATGCATATGCCTCACAAGTAGGAGCTGGTGTTTGGTCTTTAATAGCAGTTGTATAATCGATACCGTCAATATCTCGATAGTTAAAATAAGAGGGTAAATCATCCATTTTTTTATAACTTAATTGATTAGATATAACTGGTATACTTCCAAATAATATGATAATTATGAAAACAGCGATCAACTTTTTCATAGATAATTACTCCAATATTCTATATAATTAATAAATATATAAAATTAAAGTTTGTATTTATATATTTTATATTTTTTAATAATATTTTGAGGCTTTTTTAATCACAAATTATAAAGCAATTTTTCATTTTATTTGATAATTTATAAAAATTTAAAATGTTTTTTATAAGGCATAGTTTTTTATTGAAATTTTTATAAACTAGTTAACCTATTGCATATGAGAGTAATTATGAAAAATATAAAAACTAAACATAATTTTAAATCCTGTATAGTATTATTTTTGGTTGGGACTCTACTACTAACATCTTTTAGTTATAAAGTTGAAGCTGAAGATACAAATTTTGAAACCCAAAAATTATCTTATTACTTTGACAAACCTGTTTTATCTAAAGTTGTAATTGAGAATACTAACTATGATAGAGTTAATCTTCTTGATTGTTATTGCTCTGGAAAACCAGAAGAACCTAATATTCCCTCAAAAGGAGCATATATTCTCCTTCCACCTAATTCAAAATTAGATAGCATTCAAGTTAAAGTAAAAAATAAAATTACAATTGGTAAGGATTTTGATATTGAACCAATTAGTCATCCTATTCCAATATCTAAATCAATGTTTTCAGTCAAAATTGAAAAGGACAACAAAATTTATGGAAATAATGATTTTTACCCTGGAAAAACATATTCTTTTGTGGGAATATACTCTTTTAAAGGCTATGATATTTTAGTACTTTTATTGCATCCCATGCAATATAATCCAGTCTCAGGAGAACTTTTTTATTATGAAAATCTAGAGTTAATAGTTAAGACAAAATATGATGAAAAGGAATCTTTATTTAGGGGATTAGAACAAGACCATATAGAAGTGAGAAATAAAATTGATAATCCTGAAATTTCTGAATTATATATTTCAAATATTGATTCAAAAACTAGATTTTTAGATAGTTATGATTTATTAATTTTAACAACTGATTCTTTAAAATCAGGATTTCAACCCTTAAAAAATGCACATGATGCAAAGGGTCTTAAAACGGTTATTAAAACCTTATCAGATGTTGGAGGTACTCAATCTACTCCTGAAGATATTCGTCAATTTATCAAAGATGCTTATTTCAATTGGGGAGTAAATTATATTCTTATAGGTGGAGATATTGATATTGTTCCAGCAAAAGAACTTTGGGTTTGGGGTCTTGATGAAAACACTACAGAATATGAAACATTTATGCCATCGGATCTTTATTATTCCTGTTTAGATGGGCCATTTAATTTTGATGGAGATGAAAAATGGGGCGAACCTACCGATGGAGAAGATGGTGGTGACGTTGACCTTTATGCCGAGGTACATGTTGGTCGCGCATGTGTTGATGATATGAATGATGTGAATAATTTCGTTGCAAAAACTGTAGCTTACATAAACAAAGATCCTGATTCAGAATATCTTAAACGTGTATGTTTTGCTGGTGAGTATCTTGGGGATTTTGGAATTGCAACATGGGGTGGCAATTATTTAGATCAAATGATTGATATTTGCTCAGCTGATGGATATGAAACAACTGGTTTTCCCAGCGAAGAATATACAATCATTAAAATTTATGATAGAGATTGGGAAGGCAATTATTGGCCTCCCGAAGAAATATTAAATCAAATCAATAACGGTCTTCATATCATAAATCACAATGGCCATTCTTACTATGAATATAATATGAAAAATTATTATGAAGAAATATATGACCTTTCAAATAACGATTATTGTTTTATATACTCTCAAGGTTGTATGGCTGGTGGATTTGACTGTGATTATTGTGATTGCATCGCAGAACATTTCACTGTAAAAACAGAAAATGGTGCATTTGCAGGTATTTGGAATGCTAGATTTGGTTGGTTTTGGTCTTATAGTACAGATGGAGATTCACAACGCTTCCATCGCGAATTTTGGGATGCAATCTTTAAAGAAAACATCCCTGAAATCGGTAGAGCAAATTCTGATTCAAAAGAAGATAATTTAGCAATAATATCGAGATCATGCATAAGATGGTGTTACTATCAACTCAATTTATTTGGTGATCCTAGTTTGAAGATTATCGAATTTGAAAACAACCCTCCCAATACACCTAAAATTGAAGGACCTGAAAATAGTAATGTTTTTGAAAATTTGGAATATTACTTCACAATAAGTGATCCTGATAACAATAAGGTGTATCTTCGAGTTGATTGGGATGACAATAAAACTAGCAATTGGACAGGACCACATGATTCAGGAACAACTATAGATTTTAAATATAGTTGGGATACACCAGGAACATATAAAGTTAAAGCCTGTGCAAAAGATATTTTTGGTTTAGAAAGTGATTGGGAAACGCTTGATGTAATAATTCCTAAAACAAAAAAATTTTCTAATATGTTTTGCAAAAGATTTGTCGAAAAATTACCTAACCTAGCTCCAATATTAAGATATTTTTTTAAACTATTTATATAGTTTATAGGAATATTTTATTATTTAAAATAGTTAAATCGAATATTAAAATAAATCTTAGTATTAAAAGAATAAACACAAAAATTTAAATCTATTTTTTAATAACTAACTTATAGATTAAATGCAGAGAATTATCAAAGGATGGCTAATTGCTCTTCTTATACTTGCATTAATTGCCTCATATTTAATTGGAATCGAATCATTGATATTTGGTGTATTATTACTACCATTGATAATAATATTAGCAATTATTATCATATTAGGTTATTTAATAAAATAATAATAGTTTTAATTTGACTTTCTCCAAATCCTTGGAATAAGCATAGGAACATCTTTCATATAATTACAATATTTTTTACCAAGTTTTTGTAGTAAAAGATTTTCTTCATACTTACAAAGATAAAAATAAAAAATGACTATAACAAAAAATATAACCAGAGCAACAACTGAAAAAGATAGAATAACAAAACTAAGAAAAACGAGAATCGATCCCAGATATATCGGATGGCGAACTATACCAAAAACACCAGTTCTAATAATTTCTAACTCTTTTCTTTTTTCTTTGAAAACTTTTTTTACTCCATTTTGAGCAAAATATCCTGAAATTAAGAAGAGAGGAATAAAAATTAAAACGCGGAAATACCAAGGAAACAAAACCTGCCAAGAACTAAAAATTTTTAAAATAAATAAATCAGAAATCATCCCAATAAAAAAAAGAACCAACAAAAATAGTTGGCCAGCATCTCCCCATCTATGTTCACCAGCCAGATCTATTCGGTTTTCATAATTATGTCTTTTATATCCATTATTAACGTCCATTTGTTTTCCATAAATTGATATTTATTAAATATTAAAAGCTAACTATCTTTCTTATGATTTAATTAAAATCTATTAGTTAAATAGTTATTTGTAGAGTAATTTATAAATATATTAAATTTATATATTCCAATAGAAATTATTTTTAACCCATTATGTATATTATTGTATAAAATGGGGGAATGTAAAATAAAAAAATTTAATAGAATAATCATTGTAGAGTTAAAAAAGATATTATCAATTATTTTATTAATTTGTTTTATTATTTCTAATCTGACCTATAATGTTTCTTCTTTTAGAAATAATTTTGAAAATGAGAAAATTATTGATAAAATTATAAAAGAAATAGAAATTACTCCAGGATCTGACTACTATTTTAGGTTTTCTTCAGATAGTTTTACTCTAGAAGAAGAAGCGATAAAACCCTATTCATATAGTTTATCTGAAAAAATCAAAAATGCTATAGCAAAATCTCCAAGATGGATTCAACGAGATTTAACAAGGCAATTTTTGGCAATTGATGGAGAAGAATATGCAGATTTAATTCTTGAAACATGTAAAAAATATACCGATGAAATTGCTTTTTCTATTGCTTTTTCCGCTATTGGAAGAGTTCCTCCAGTTGATATATTAATCGATAATGTTTTGATACTTTATGAAAATGATAAATGGATAAAATATGCAGATATTATTGACTATGATAATAATGATGGTAATTATTATTCAACAGTTAAGTATCGGATTATTGAAAATAATCTAGTTAAGGAAATTGAGTTTCCACCAGATATTTACTATTGGTATATTGTTCATCCTTCTTGTAGTGGTGAAGTTCCTTTATATATTTATGATAAATTATGGAGAGATTATCTTATAAATCATAATGATTTAGGTTATCCTCTTTTAAAGGAGAAGCTCTCTGATATAGAATATCTTTGGGATTGTAAATCCTATTTCCAACAAAGAGATAGAACTTGGAATTGGAGTATGAAAAATCATCCAACAGCAATTGAAGCAATATCTTACTGGATTGGTAAAACTGTTCCTGCATGGGCATTTGGTGATAGACCAGGTCAACCAAATATAATTGCTCATGAGCATAATGGATGGTGTGGAGAACTTCAAAAAATTGCAGTTGCAGCACAAAGAGCAGCACTTATTCCATCTGTTGGTATATTTAATAGAGCAGAAGACCATGTATGGCGTGAATTCTACGAACGAGGATGGCATGAAAATGATAACTGGTGGGCTGATGGTGGAGGAGCAGTTGATAAACCAGATATTTATGCATATGGCTGGAATAAAGATATGTCAGCCATACATGCAATAAAAGGTGATCGTGTAATTTATGATGTTACATCTACATATATCCATCCAGAAGAACGGAAAACAATTAATTTTAAAGTTTTAGATAGAAGTTTTAAACCAGTTGATGGGGCAAGAATAACTGTTGTAGTTAAAGGCCCAAAAGATATAACCTGGTTAAGAAATGAGCTATTTAAAACTCTTGAAGATATTTGGGATAAAATTCCAAAACTTTTTAGAGGTAGAATTCTTCAATTATTTTTTGATAAACTTGAAGATAGAATTGAAAAAATCCCAGACATTGTTGACGGTCCGATTTATAGTATTTGGAATTATACAGATATAAATGGGAACTGCGTTTTTGAACTCGGTCAGAATCGCTCTTATACCTTTTTTATTCAATATGGAAACTTAAATAAACCATTGATTCCCGCAAAAAATAATGCTATTCGCTTTTTAAAAAATCCAAAGGATAAAAACTATGTTATTTGGTATCCATTCCTAAAACCAATAAAATTAAATTACAAAAATTTAAACACACCTGATGGCGAGGTTTCATTTGACATTTCATTTGATACAAAATCGTATCAGATCCAAAAAACCATATTAGGAAAGCAAGATAGGGGGATTTATGAAGGAAAAGGAAAAATAGATTTTTTTATTGTTGATGAGGAAAATTTTTTGAAATACCTAGAGAGTAAGGCTTTTAATTGTTATAATTTTATAAGTGGAAGTTCAAATGAATTATCTTTTAACATGCCCAAATCCGATTGGTATTTTATTTTTAGAAACAGCTGTCGAGAAAGTAACATGATTCTTAACTTTTCTACATTAGTTAAAACAGTAACTTCTGAATATAAAGTATCCATTGTCTCCCCAGACACTAGTATCTTTGATAGTCCTATTATAAAAATTGGTGAATCTGTTAAAATTAGTGGTATAGCAACTAATGATATCTTGTTACAAGTAAACGATGAAACCTATGAAATTGAAGTAAAAGATTATGAATGGTTTTATTTATGGGATACATCTGGTCTTGAACCTGGAAACTATTTAATTGAGGCAAATTGCTTTGATAGTCAAGATGATATTTTGATAAAATTAGTAGATTTTATTCCACCAGTTGTTAAAATAGATACTCCTCTTAAAGGCTCAATTATTGAAGACGAAATTATTAAAATTACAGGTCAATCTTTAGACAACCTTGGTACTGAAAAAGTGGAAGTAAAAATTGATGATAGCGAATATAGAATTGCAACTGGAACAAAATCTTGGTATATTAATTGGAATATTAGTAATTTTGAATTAGGTAATCATGTAATTACTGCAAAATCTTTTGATACAAATGGTTGTATATCTTATGAGGAGACAACCTTTGTTTTAAATGAAAGTGGACACACTTGGGGTCCAAATATTAATAATTTTTATTATAAACCTGAGAATCTTACAAATCTAAGTAATATTGTTGTTTATGCAAATGTTACAAGTAATAGTCCCTTTGTAATTAAAAAGGTAGTTGTTCACTGGGATGATGGACAAATTACATATTCAAAAAATATGTTTAGATATGCAGACAATCCAATACAAAATCGACATGAAGAAGATCCGTTAAAAAACCAATCAAATGATCCCATATTTGGTTTAGAATTAGGACAATTTTCCACTGGAACTGAGGTAACTTATTGGATTGAAGCATTTGATTATGCAAACAATATTGTAATATCAGAAAACAACTCGTTTATTATAAATAAAAAATAACTTTTGATTAATTTTATTTAGTCAAAATAAATGTTAATTAAGATTTTTAATCTGATAGATTTTTATTATTATGACATAATTAGGATAACCTATTAAAATTAAAGAATAAAAATAAATCCTGAAATATTTCCTTTTATAATTTTTTCTAAAATTGAATGTTAAATATCTTTTTTAAGAATGAAAAAGAGTTAAAATATCTTTCAAATAAAAAATTGAAATTAGAATTTTTAAAGGATTTATATCTAGGTGTTGCAATAGTAATTCTAACTGTATCATAGTCATCAGGATTTTCACTATTTATGACCTTTATTTTTCCTTCAAAAATTGTATGTTCCATTTCAGGTACAATAACTTTTACCTTAACCTTAAATGCTCCTTCTTCAGGAGTTAAATCTATACCAGATGGTGGACTAGATGTCCACTCTCCCCATTCCGGATATGATTCAACCTCCCAATCAAGCAGTGAAGCCGGCTCTCCAATATTTAAAACCCTAAATGAGGTAAATAGGCTAGAATTAGGTTTTATATCAAAAAATTCAAGATAAGCTCGACAATGAAGATCAGATCCTATATCATCATAGAAACAAAATATCTTTTCATCTATACCTATATAGAGTTTACCATTTGCAATAGCAGGGGATGAGTTTACACAAGATGATTCATATCTCCAAATCTCATCACCGGTATCAGCATTAATACAAAAAACACCTATATTTGAACCAAAATATACTTTGCCATCAGCAACTGCAGGAGAAGACCGTATATACTCTCCAGCAGAGAAATCCCATATCTTGTTACCATTAGATGCATCTAAACAATAGAGTCTTGAGTCTCCTGACCCGATATATAATTTACCATTAAATATAGCAGGGGATGAATCTATACAATCAAATGTTGTAAAATCCCAAATATATTCACCAGTGTTTGCATCCAGGCAAAAAACATGGCCACTGTTTGGTGCACCATCACACGAGCCAATATAGACTTTTTCATCAATTACGGTAGGAGAAGAAAGATGTATTTCATAGCCAATAGATTTTATCCATATAGCATTACCAGTATCGGTATCCAAACAATAAACATTTTTATCTTTTGATCCAATGTAGATTTTTCCATTTACAACAGAAGGAGAAGATTCAAACTCGCCATTTGTTAAATATCTCCAGTGTAAATATCCCTCTTCTAGATCTATACAATATACTCTTCCAATATTTGATCCAATATAGACCTTTCCATCAACAATTATAGGGGAAGATTTTACACCTTTATCAGGTTTAATTGTCCAAACCCATTGACCAGAATAAGCATCATAACAGGATACACGACCTTTATCTGAATATAAACCATTGCCAATAACAACTTTTCCTTCAGCAATAGCAGGTGAAGACCAAGTTCTATAATCAGTTATTTTCCATATTTCATCACCAGTGTCAGCGTCTAAACAATAAAAATTGCTATTACTACCTTGAACAGAAGCAATGTAAACCCTACCATCAAAAATTGCAGGGGAGGAAAATTCAATTTTTCCTTCTACAGTAAAATTCCATTTTATATTATTTGTATCAGGTGCATCAGATGTTGAATAACCAGTATGATAAGTATCGTGACGAAACATTGGCCACCAATCAACATTTTTTGATTCTGATTTTGTATTTTGATAAACATTTGATTTTATGCTGTAACTACTCATTGTTGGTGCAAAGGTCAAGGTTAAAAATAAAATAATGATACCAAGGATTACAGTCTTTTTAAATAAATTTTTTTGAATCATATTTATTTCATCCCCCTCTTGATATTATTAATAAAATTGAGCTATTTAAGTTTTATTACCCCCCTTATTTTATATTTTTAATTTTATTATATATCTATGTAATAATATTAGAATATTTTATAATTATGTAGTAATTATAAAGTTTTTCATTTTATTCTATAAATATCATGTTTGTTCTAGTAAATACACGGTTTTTGTTTCTTTTATTTGATAATATATAAATAACAATAATTTTTCAAAAAAATATTTACCAATCCAAACATTTATATTTATGTTAAGTATTTTTAAATCGACATTGGGAGGTATTATGTTGAACAACCGAAATTTTAGAAAAGGTCTTGTTATCTGTCTTGTGGTTTTATTAATTGGTATAAGTGTTAGTGCCTCCCAGGGTGAACATAAAGAACAAATACCTTCATATGATTGTATGAATATTTTAAATAAACCTTTTACTAAAGAGGAGATATCTGCATTACAGAGACAATCTAAACTAGAGAGGTGGTCATTTACTGTCGGTGAGACATCAGCATCTAAACGATCAATAGACGAGCTGTGTGGTCTAGATGAACCTGAAGAATGGTGGGTGAATGCTGATTTTGATCAGATTGTCCCAATGGATACACTACCTAGTAAGTTTGATTGGCGTGATGAAGTAGAAGGTGGTTTACCACCAATTAAAGATCAAGGTAAGTGTGGTAGTTGCTGGGCTTTTGCAACAGTTGGCCCGCTTGAATGTAATATTAAGATAAGAGATAAAATAACTGTTGATTTATCGGAACAGTGGCTTGTAAGCTGTAATCAAGAAACAGTGCCAAAACCATGGGGTTGCGGTGGTGGATGGTGGGCCCATGACTATTTTTTAAATTCTGGAAAAAAAGATCCATGTGGAGATTCAGGAGCTGTTTTTGAAAGTAATTTCCCATATAAGGCTCGGGATGAACCCTGTATATGTCCATACCAACATGATTATTACATCGAAAAATGTGCTTATGTAGGTATTAAAAATGCTGTGCCATCTGTTGATAATATTAAACAGGCAATTTTTGATTATGGACCAGTAACAGCTGCGGTTTGTGCAGGTGGATATTTTATGATATATACTGGTGGAATTTTTGATATCGAATCAAATTGTTGGCCAAAAGATGTAAATCATGGTGTTGTTTTAGTTGGTTGGGATGACAATCAGGGAAAAAACGGTGTCTGGTTTTTACGTAATTCCTGGGGAGAAGATTGGGGCGAAGACGGTTATATGCGTATAGAATATGGTTGTAGTAAAATCGGTTATGGTGCACGATATATTGAATATAGTGATAGGCTAACTGTTTTTTGTGTTAATGAAAGTTCAAATCAAGGTCCAGGAAGCACAAATAAATATTATGGAATTCCTAATGCAAGGGTAAATGTAAAGAGTTTAGATGGAACAATAGATGAAACAGGATGGACTAATAAGGATGGCAGGTGTTATTTTTATGATTTACCAGAAAATACTGATTATATTATAAAAGTAAATCATTCTAAATGGAAGCAAATTAAAGTAGATTGGAAAAGCGAAAATTTTGTTATTGTTTTTATGGGATCGGAAATAAGTCGTATAAGAATTGCTCAATTTGAATTTTTAAGACATTTCCCGATATTAAAAATTTTAATAAAAAATCTGATAAAATTATCAAGTATTACTAATCAATAAAAACACTCTACATCTTTTTACAATTGTTTATTTCAGTTTAAATATTAATTGCTAAAAAAGAAAAAAAGAAAAAGAGTATTTTATTACAGCAGTCTAAGTATAAATTGAAGAAATGATAATACATTTTGGAAATCGTCAAATAGGCTCATAAATGTTGGCTTGTTAAATAATGCTCTGTTTCTTGGAATGGTTATTTTAAGTGTTGACCATACACTTTCTCCACCATGAATATCTTTTGCTTTTGCCTTAATTTCAAATGTATCTTCTGTTTCCCATATATGATCTTCTGAGTACGGGGTTCCTGAAGCTTGATAGTCAGTCCAATCAGTTATGGTACCATCTCCCCAATCAACATAGTATGATACATCTTGTTCATCAGGTTCAAAAGCAGTGAATTCATAAGTATAAGTAATGCCTGGTTTTCCGCTTGTTTTACCATAAATCCCAGGTGGATCAGGGGGATCATTATATTTACTCACTGTAATTGAAAGGTAGTCATGGAAGGATCGATCACCAGGTCTATCAGCATATAAAAGAAGTATCATTTTATTATCTGAACCTATAAAACCATTAAAATTTTCTCGAATATTACCCTTTAGATATCCATCTCTATTACCTGCCCAGCAATCTATATAGCGGTTTTGATTGTGAAGGTCTTCACCATTACTCCACTGATCGGCATAATAGTCCCAAACATAGAGTTCAATTTGGGTGCATTCATCAGCATAACCTTCCCATAAAATCTCTATATCGTCAATATCTTTAGGATCTTCATTGATAGTAATTTCATAAATATGTGTAGATTCACTACTTCCAGCCGGGGGTGGTGATCTATATCGATTAGCATCATTGTCTCCACCTGTTGCATCAGAGTTTGCTATCTTAGGATAATTAGATGCAGCAATTTCAGTAGTAACTGGTTTTGGTTCCCCATCAATATCACTCCAACGGGGTGTTTCAGAACCATAGCAAAACTTATCTTCACTAGCACCAGTTGAAAAATCATAAACTGTTTGAGAAGCTGAAGCTATCTGAAAAACATCTGCACTTATTCCTTCACCTACATCAGAATCTTCTGAAATTGCAACAACCTTGATTTTTGCCTGTTTTGAATATAAATTGGGAACTGTCCATTCATAAAAACCAGTATTTGTTGTGGAATCAATAAATTCATAAGTATCTCCGTTATCAATTGAATAATAGAGGTCTATCTGTGGGATATCTGCATTGTAGGTGTCTGTTGCTACCCATTTTATTGTCTGTGTCGAGTAACTTGATAAAAATTCGCCTCCATTTGGCCATATAACATGTACAGAAGGTTCAGGATCTATATGTCGAGGAACTTGCATTACAATGCAATGAAGTGCTCCTGCTGCCCAAATTATTGGGTAGCTGTCAATTTGGATTATTTCAACATCATCTCCAGCAGCTTCTTGAAAGGTTTCTAGTGCTTGTTGATCTTCATCTGCATATTCTGGATAATTTTCTCCATAAGTTGAGATGAAATATCTGTCGTTTACACGAAAAGCATTAGTATATGTCCAATGAGTTGCATAGCCATTATCTGGGTGGTTAGCATTCCATGCTGGTGTTCTAAATACTTCAAAACCTAAAGCTTCCATATAAGGAACAGCATTATTTGTAATTTGAATTGCAGTAGGATTAGATCCTGGTTTAAATTCTGAAATAATTACTGTATCTTCATCAACAATATGAAACCACATATCAATATGACCTGTTCCATCTACAGTGTATGGTAGCTGTGGCATAATATGCAACTCATCAATTCCTTGATATGTTTGATAAAGTTCTTTGATCAAATCTTCATCAAAACCCTGAGTTGTGGGATTATCTCCTAAAACAAGAGACGTCACAAAACCAGTTCGATTAGGACCAGCCTGGAAATTACCTCCAGAGTAGTACAATCCCATATCATATGTTGGCATAATTAAATGATCATCGCCAATAAGTGTTGGGATAAAGTTATCTAATGGGCGCGTAGGATAATAGTGACTATCAGCTAATGCAAGAGCACCATCCTGGAAAATAAAATGTGGACCATAATCACGTATCCAAATCGCATTTGCTGGCTCTATTATGAATTCAACCTTATCCATATTTGCACCACTGGATGAAAGCACAGTTTCTGCTACAGTTTTTTGAGATTCACTTGTTACTAGAACATAAGCAATTTCATCAAAATCATCATCTGCTGTTAGTGCCACTACTAAATCTCGAACAACTTCATTCCACTGACCTGAAATATAACAGAAAATAACTACTTGAGTTGGATCATATTCTGCAGGCGATTCAATGAATCCAGATGGTTGCTCTCTAGATTTAATAGAATATGGATATAATGATTGATCAGGATCATATGGTGTTCCACCTTCTCGCCAACGTGGTAAAGGATATGTAATCTCATTATATATATCATAAAAATTTATACTCTGTTCATCTCCCCAAGTACTCGGTATCACACTAGCTCCAATAAATATAACTGTTAATACAGCTATAACACTCTTTTTAACTACATTATTTCGCATTTTTTAATTGCCTCCCCTTGGCTAATCTTATATTAGATATAAGATACACAAATTTAAATGTTATCAATAAATAAAATTACAAACATTATATAACTTTTTAATTTTTGTAGGAAAAGGACTAATACTTTATATTTTTAGTAATTTTCAATAAATTAATTGAAAAAAACTCAATTTAATCCTCTAACATTAAAAAGAGGCTTATAATCATTTTCATCTTTATGATTAATACTTTCTATATTAGATGTCTTAATATTTTCTATCTCATCAGCTGATAGCATTATTGTATTTGAATCAATATCATTATAACTTTTATTCTTACTATCTGAAAGTAAATTAAAAATTCTTTGTTCAATTACAAAGACTTTAACAATTTCTTCTATGTTTAATGCCTCTTTATAATCATTTATAACTCCGACAATTTTCAAATCTCACCACTATATTAACAATTGTTAATAGTCCTTTATATTACTTTCGTTTATCGATTTTTAAAAATAAAATCATAAATATTTTTACGATTTTTATTTAAAAACAAACATATCATTATAATATATAATTGGATTAAAAAAATTGAAACTTTTAACCAAAACAAATTATAATCAAAAAATGAATAAAGGAAGGAACCCTTTCTATTTTCAATATTTTGTTGATTTTATATGATGACAATAAAATGTGCTAAATGTAAACGAAAGGTTTTCAAATACATAAAAATTGGGAAAGGTAAATTATGGCATTGTTGGAAAGATAGAATCATTGAAGACCTTAGTATTCATAATGAAAATAACATTTTATGCAAATGTGGTAATCTAATAGGTATAGATGAAAAAAAATGGATTAAACTCAAGCAACATTCTATTTTAATATCATGAACAAAAACAGGTTGATATTTTTAAAAATTAGATCTCATTTATATAATCTTTACAAAAAAGAAAAAATAGAATGGTTCATAACCCAAAAATATACCTAATAATATGAAGAATACGCTGATTACTTAATAAGTAATTGAGTAATTTTAAATTAATTGCTTTATTTCTAGGCATAGACACTTCAAGACTACCAAAACCACTTTCTGCACCAAATTCATCTATCGCCTTTGCTGTTATCTTAAAAGTTCCTTCTTCATACCATGTATGAGATTTTGTTATAGGTTCACCAGAATGAACAGGCCCAACCCATTCATCAACTGTGCCGTCACCCCAAAAAACTATAAAGTAAAGAGCATCGTTATCTGAATCATTAGAAGTAAATGTAAAGGTATAAGATGCGCCAACTTTACCCTCAGTTGGACCGTTGATAATTGGACTTTCAGGTGGATAATCTGCAAAAATTACCAATGTTTTTACCTGATAACCATATAAATCTTCAAAAGAACATTTTACAATAACTCCAGCGGAACCAAATTCATCAACTGAAGGCGTATCATCAAAAATTAATGGTGCATCAATGTTTATTAAATAATATCCATTTTCATTGGTATTTGTTGTCCAATCTTTATCAATTAAAGGTATTTCTATAGTAACATAACCATCATTAACTGGACTTCCAGTCCCAGTATTAATTACCTGACCAGAAATAGTAACCGAAGAATCAATAAATGTTTCTTGAGGATCTATTACTTCAGTTACATTTAATGGTTGAATGCTTCTAGAAAAAGACTCTAATGATATAACTGCCGAAAAGGTTGAATTTTCAGTGCTTTCATCAACTACAGATTTAACCATATTTCCAACATGTGGTGAATACCATAAAAAATTTGATGCATAATTGATATTATAGCTTTCAAAGGACCCTGCTGGAACCGTAATAGATTCTTTTGCAATACACTGTACAGTTTCATTTAGATAGTAGCTTTCAGAATAGTTTTCCTCCATTAAATCTTCTAATATGAACCATCCTGATGATTCAGTTAAAGTTGATATTTCCCATTGCTCGTCAACTTTAATAGGGAAATCATGTATCTCCATAGGAGGAAAAAAGTAGCTATTATGGCTCAATTCATAATCACGATCTATGAAAAGAATACTTACTATACCATTAGAATTAATTTCTGACTTAACTTCTGCAAGATCTGACACACGAATATAACTAGTTCCTGAAATTTCTCCTTCTATATCACCTGAGAGCAATTCATATGAAAATTCACCAGATATATCACCCGTTATTTCTATTTCATATACATCAAATTCTTTATCACCATGCAGAATTTCAGTAACACCCATCACTTTATATTTAAAATTTTGAATAGTACCAGAAAACGATCCTGTATCTCCAGAAAAATATACAGGGTCTGCAGTATATATCCATTCATCTCCTTCATACCATGTAGGAATATCAGCATTATAGAGTAAGGTTTTATCTTTTGTTATTATTGATGCAAAAATAAAACTTGTAATAAAAAATGTAAATATTAAAAAAAAAAAGATATCGCAAAACTAAGCAATCTAAGTTTCATTTACTTCCTCAAAAATTGAATATTTTTTCTAATAATTGAGCTAGTACAGAATTATGATTAAAGAAATTTAATAAATATCTAAATAAGGGTGAGTCATAATGAGGTTTATACTCTGGTATTCCAACTTTTAAATATTCCCATTCACTTTCAGCACCATATATATCTTTAACTTTAACCCTTATATCATACATATCTTTGAAATACCAGTAATGACTTAATTCTATCTCTTGGCCAGAGGAATAAGGACCTAGCCATTCTTCAATAAATCCATCACCCCAATCAATATAAAGATAAATATCATTTCCTTCTGGATCATTAGCAGAAAATGTGTAATCATACCAGGTTCTATCCATTCCACTATTTGGGCCAAAAATATTAGGTTTATCAGGCTTTTCATTTGTTTCGTCTATAAATGCCCAAGTATTATCAATTCCAACGCTTCCATTGTTATCAGTTGTATACAAAGTAACAGAGTATATTCCTTTTTTCATGTATTTATGTGTTACAATAGGTTCGTTTGAATTTGTTCCATCACCAAACTCCCAATTATATTTTACAATTTCTCCATCAGCATCAAAACAGTTTGAAGCATCAAAAGTAATCTCTTCTCCAATACCTGCATTGTATATACCATTAGCAATAGTAACAGGTGCCCAATCAAAACTATCAGGATCATAATCAACATATACAATTTTTGAATTATCTACATTTAAACTTCCATATTCAATGTTAAAAAATCCATTATATCCAAATCCTGGACCCCAACTATTCTTACAAATCCAATAACCGCCATTATCAATTGAAGGATTATCTTTCCATCCAACGATAATTACCTCATGATTTGTACCGTGTACATCTCCGGGATAAGGAAAGTATTCATCAGGCATATGATGATTCATAAGCCATTTAGTAAATTCTGGAATGACATGCATTGCAACTGCAACTGGTCCTGACTGCATAATCTGAGTTTTTATCTCTTCAATGTCGTCAGGATCACTAAACCACTTATAATAATTTTCAATTGGAACTAACAAATTATCCCAATCAGGATTTTTTTCTCTAGGGAGAATATTATCATTTCTTTTATAAGGTAGAAATGATTCAAGGGCTACTCCGTTATGATAATTACCATCATAAGATGTATTTATAATATATTCTAAAGCAAGACTACATGTTCCACCCATACAACTACCTGCTTTGGGTAAATAGGATAAAACATACTGCTCTGAAAGGTCAGGATTCAAATTTGAGCATCCCTCTCTTATTTCAATTACGCTTTCAAGTACACCAAGCGCAGCAAAAGCCCAACAACTACCACACCACCCCTGAGATTTTACAGGAGTTGTCCAATCTTCACCACTATAATCCATCCAACAAAAGTAATCAGGAGTATATTTTGGTTCTGGTTTTAAAGAATCATCAATATTATTTACACCTTGATCTACAGGAGAGCTCTTTATAACAAACGGGAAAAAATCATTATCGCAATATATAATTTCAGAGGTAGTTTGATCAATATTTTTTACCATATGTATATTAACAGCATAACCTAGGGATGGGATACAGCAAGTAATCAAAAATAAACTAATTAAAACTATTATAAACTTCTTTTTAATGGCTTGCTCCCCCATTTGAATCAATTTTATAATGAGGTATTAGGACTTAAATGTTTTGTTTATATATATTTTAATAAAATATTTTTATTTCAAGTAAAAATTTAAATTTTTATTAAAATAAAACTATCTTAAAATTAAATCATTAAAAAATATGTATATTTGGAAAGGCCGATTTTGTTATAAATAAAATCTTAGGTATAATATTTTTTATAAAACCAAATAATTTCTTTTTCACTTGGAATTTTACATTTCCTCCAAATATTAATAATATCTCTAAGGTTTTTTTCACCAACTTGCCCCTTAAATAAATCTTCTAAAAATTCGGTTCGCTCCTTGATATCTCTTTTAATAAAATTAAGATACTGCTTTGGAGTGTAATAATTCAAAGGATTAAATCTCTTACCAAAATTTACCATATCATGTTTTTCTTCAAGTTCCTCAGGATTAGGTATCAGATAACCAAAAATAGGGTGTTTAATCCAATTATCTATTTTTCTATGTTCTACTAGATTAATTAATCGTTTCGAATCAGCAACTTTTATACCTTCACCTTGACCAATATAAATGATTTCACCAAGCTCATTTTTTAATATTTCACCAGTTTCTATGTCTTTTTTTGGGATTGGTTTACCTTTATTATCAAGTTTTTTAATCTGATTTCCATCTATATCATATTCCCCAACAAATCCAGCATTATTAATAAAAAATACCAAATTGCCATTAAGACCTAAATCCATATCTTCATACATTTTTAGTTTCATTAAAGCTTGTTGTGATTGTTCACGAGCCATAAAATCGGTTGCTGCATAAGATCGCACTCGAGTTCCAGGTTTTTGTGCAGATATTGCAGAAGTTATAATGCTTTCACAACCAGAATCAAGTGCAACAGCCATTTTTGGATCAGTTACTCTAAAAATCGGCTCTAATATATCATACTTTTTAAAGCTTAATGCTTCAGATTTTAATATTTTTGTTACTCCACTACCCCAATCAGGATTAAGTTCACTAAAAAGAAAAATAAATCTTCCATTTGTAGTACCACTTTTTTCATATTTTGTACATTGTAAGGGACCAACTTTTTCTCCGGGTATTTTTTGTGGGATTCTTACTTTAAATCCATTTATTTCTTTATTTGAGTATTCAACGCCTTCACAATCAATATTCATTGCTAGAACAATTGATCTTTGGCCCATTTCATCAATTTCTCTTGATTTCATCAAGCCAGGGTACTCGGGACTATAACGATTTAAACCTTGAGATTTTGCAAAGCTTGCTGCCTCTAATCCAATTAGTTCAACAGATGTAATTTTACCTTTTTCATCATATAAGAGTTTTCCAAGGCATGCATCATCTTGCTCAAGTTCTGGGCCAACA
Source organism: uncultured Thermoplasmatales archaeon (assembly GCA_964346655.1). Classification (GTDB taxonomy): domain Archaea; phylum Thermoplasmatota; class E2; order DHVEG-1; family DHVEG-1; genus CAYFVP01. The sequence continues at coordinate 78,343 of CAYFVP010000134.1, read as the reverse complement.
GTAAGTGTTGTTTTTCCTGTACCACTCAATCCTTTTAAAACACGATCAGAAGTGCACCCTGCATGATAAGTAACAAGACCATCGGCTTCAGCTTTATTCCAAACCATAGTAAGATTAGGTTTCTTAAAAGCCCCACCAAAATAATCTACACCTAGGCTTAAAACCCTTCTAATGTTGCTGTCCATTTCGGTAAGGTCATAAATAGTCAAAGGAATTCTTGGATCATACTCAGGCCAAGCACCTTGGATTTCAGTAACATAATTGTGGGGAAGTGGTTCTTGTATAACATAATTCCAACAATGAATTTTCATATTTTTTGTTGAGGGAAAAATCATCATCTTACCCATCCAAGCAATATATGCACTATGAGGATTCTTTACACTAACAGTTATTCGAAGTCCAACCTCATAACCAAGCTCTCCCTGAACTCCTTCTAAAACAATAAGTGGTGGTTTTTCCTCCTGTAGATATTTCATAGCGATATCATAGATTTTTTTTCCGATTTTACTATCAAATTTCTTTTGTTTTTTACCTAATTTATATCCGTCTGGAACAATATAAAAAGCTCTATCAGGCCTTCTACCATATTGTGTTGAGCCGAAAAGGTACTGACCATCCTTTGTAAAAATATAATATGGTTTTAGGAATTTAATATAAAAATCATCATCTGGATTATGAATTATTTGTTTTTCTAAAACTTGGACGTTAGTTTCAATAGATGATGTCTTAGTCATAAACCCTCTAACCCCGCAAGCCTGTATTAATTTCCCCTATATAAAGGAATGTTAAAAATTAGGTTAATAACATTAAAATTTAATAAAAATTATATATTTTTTTTACATCCAAAAATACCAAATATCTAATCTTTTAGAAGAATTTAAATACATAGTAATTAAATTAGTATTTGTGAAACGTTTAATATGAGTATATTATTAGCTATCGGGAATACTCCTCTTGTAGAACTAAAAAAAATAAATAATAATTCTAAAGTGAAAATTTTTGGTAAACTTGAAGGGGCAAATCCTGGTGGATCTGTAAAAGATAGACCTGCTTTTTACATGATTAAAAAAGCAGAAGAATCAGGAATTCTAAGTAAAAATAAAACAATACTTGAGCCAACATCTGGAAATACAGGGATTGCTCTTGCAATGATAGGAGCAATAAAAGGATACAAAGTAACTCTTGTAATGCCTAATTGCGTTAGCGTTGAAAGACAAAGGATATTAGAAGCATACGGTGCAGAAATTATTCTTACTCCTGGTTGTGATGGAACAGATGGTGCAATAAATAAGGCACATCAAATTTTAAAGGAAAATCCAGGTAAATATTTCATGCCTAATCAGTTTGAAAACGAAAATAATATACTTGCTCATTATGAAACAACAGGACCAGAGATGTTCTTTCAAACAAATGGAGAAATTGATGTGTTTGTCGCAGGAATGGGGACAACTGGAACATTGATGGGTGTTGGAAAATATCTCAAAGAACAAAAGCCAAGTATCAGAATTGTTGGTGTTGAACCAAAACCTGGTCATGCTATTCAAGGTTTAAAAAATATGAAAGAAAGTATTGTTCCTAAAATTTATAATCAAGATTTAATTGATGGAAAAATTACAATTGAAGACGAAGAGGCGTTTGAGACAACAAGGTTGCTTGCAATAATTGAAGGAGTTTTTGTTGGTATGAGTAGTGGAGCAGCGGTAGCAGGTGCTTTACATATTGCAGAAAAAATGGAGAAAGGAACAATTATTACATTGCTTCCAGATAGAGGAGATCGTTATTTAAGTACAACACTCTTTAGATCAGTATGTGCCAAATGTCCACCATAATCAATTAATAAAATAAGTAGTTTTTTCAAAATATTTTTATTGAATAAGATTATACCTATTGAACTAAGTCATATAAAATGGGGGACAGAAAAAAATGAGTATCGACTTTAACGCAGATGAGGTTTTTGAAATTGCAGAACAAATTGAGAGAAATGGTGCAAAATTTTATAGAAACGCTGCAGATAATATTACTGATCCCGATAAAAGAAATTTTTTAATTAATCTTGCAGAAATGGAAGATGACCATGAAAAAATTTTTAAGTCTATGAGAACAGATCTTACCCAAGATGAAAAAGTAATTACTACATTTGATCCTGAAGGTGAAGCAGAAAAATATCTACGTGCTCTTGCAGATACACGTGTATTTTATGAAAAAGATATTGATACAACCTCTCTTGAAGAAATATTTAAATCAGCAATTACCGCAGAAAAAGATTCTATCGTTTTTTATATTGGGATGAAGGATGTTGTCCCAGAACATTTAGGAAGAAATAAACTAGATGGAATAATTAAAGAAGAAATGAGTCATATTAGACTGCTTAGTAGAGAACTTCTTACACTTACAAAGTAGGTATAAACCTATTTAAAATTTTTAATAAAGAGACCAGCTTAAAAATTGGATTTTTAAATTAAGGTCTAATTTTAAAGATAAAATTTTTATCTTTATTTATTTTTTCTATTTTCCTCTTCAAATTTTTCAAGATCGGAAATTAATTTAGCCATTTTTTTTACTGAAGTTTTGTATTCTTCATCTGTCTGCATTTCCTGATATGGTTTTTTTGTTTTTCTCTCACTAGTTTCCCACAATAATTTATCTATCTTTTTTTGAAGAGATTTATAATCGTTTTTCATTTTTATATCACCCTTCTTCTTTGCTTATGGAAGCATGTTACTTTCTAACACTAACGATATTTAAAAGCAACGTGTTAAAATGTCAAAATGAAAAATATAATCTCAAATAATCTTGATTCTAACTGAAAAGGTTGTTATAATCTATGCAATCAACAACCTAGGTTTAAAATGATATTTCAATTTTCATTTTCTTTAATTAAAATATACTTATTTTGAGATTGTGGCTTTTGTTATTTCTAATAGTTTTCCCTTTTCTAGTTGTTGGATAGCATCATTTACTTTACCTTTTGCCTGATAAATCTTTATTCCATATCGTTCAAATATTTCAAATGCTCTAGGTCCAATATTTGTAGTTATAACAGTGTCAATCCCTTCATTTGCGACTATTTGCCCAACTGTAGCTCCGATTTCACTTGGGCGGTCTCTTGTTGTGTTTTCAAAGGTTCTGAGTGAATTGGTCTTTGTATCAATAATCAAGAAGAAGGGGCATCTATGAAATGTTGCGTCTATATTACTTTCTTTATCTATTCCAGTTGCACTTATTACTACTTTCATTTTCTATACCTCTTATAAATCTAAATCAGAAACTATCCTCCAAGAGCCTTAATTGCAGCAAGGATTTGACCATCGGTGAATCCAAGATGACTAATTGCACCATTTAGACATGCAGCAGAACAGGAACCACATCCTTTACAGAGGGCTTCGTTAACAGAGGCAACTGTTATTTTATGACCAAAGTGATCAATCTCTTTCAATTCAATTGCCTTATATGGACAGGCTTCTACACAGAAACCGCAACCACGGCAAAGGTCTTCATTAACACTAGCGACAGTTGCTTCAATCATTAGTTGTTTTTTAGAAAGTATATCACATGCTCTTGATGCGGCACCACTAGCTTGTGCAACAGTATCTGGTACATCCTTTGGACTTTGACAGCAACCAGCTAAAAAAATTCCATCTGTAAACGTATCTACAGGTCTTAGCTTAGGATGAGCCTCTAAGAGGAATCCATCTGCACTTTGATTGATATTTAATAGACGGGCAAGATCCTTTGTATCTTGACGTGGAATAATACCTGTGGCAAGCACAACAAGATCGGCTTCAACATCAGGATGACCCTTAGCTTTTACTATAACTTTGTTACCTTTTTTCTTAACCTCAATAGGATCAGCAAGCTCTCTTCGTCTATAAGTAACATCTTCACCTTGTACTCTGTTATAGAATTCCTCGAATCCTTTGCCAAAGGCTCTAACATCAGTATAATAAACGATTAATTCCGCATTTGGGATTTTATCCCTCACCATGTGTGCCTGTTTAGCGGTATACATACAACATACACGAGAACAGTACTCATTGCTCTTTTTATCACGAGAACCCACACATTGAATAAAAACAACCTTTTTTGGCTCTTTACCATTAATTTCAATATGACCTTCTGTTGGTCCAGAAGCTGATACAAGTCGTTCAAATTCCAAACCAGTAATCACATTATCATACTTACCGTATCCATATTCTGGTTTTTCAGCAGGATCATATAAATCAAAACCCGTAGCAACAACGATTGCACCGACATCCAAGTCGACTATTTCCTCTACTGCATCATGGTTTATTGCACCAGCTTCACAAGAATCAACACATTGTTCACAAAGTGAACAAATATTGCAACTCAAACAACGTTCTGCTTCTTTTCTGGCCATTTCCTCAGTCATTTCAAGCTCGACTTCTTTAAAGTTATTGATTCTTTCTTTAACGGGACGAGTTGGAATTTTCACACGATTCATTTTTTCATAAACTTTATCAGGAATAGGAGCCACGACAGGTTCTTTTTTTACCCTACCTTTTTTCAAGTTTTCTCCTCTCAAATACCGATCAATAGAGATTGCTGCCTCATGTCCTTTTGCAATAGCATCAATAACAAGTCCTGGACCAGAAACTGCATCACCAGCAGCAAAAACTCCAGGGATATTTGTTTGCTGAGTGATACCATCAACTACAAGTAAACCGCCTTTTGTAACAAGTACTCCATCGGCAGCCTTTAAGAGAGTATAATCTACTTCTTGGCCAATAGCCACAAAAATTGTATCTGCTTCCAGGATTTCCTCAGTATCAGGTTCCACCTGGGGATTAAATTTACCATCTTCGTCAAAGACAGATGTACACTCCAATGACTCGAGACCAACAGCTTTACCACTAACACCGATAATCCTTTTTGGCATACGCCGAGTATGAATAATAATACCTTCTTCCTCAGCCTCTTTTATCTCATGTTTAAATGCCGGCATTTCCTCCCGGGATTCAACACAAAGAACATGGATTTCCTGACCGCCAATTCTCAGAGCTGAACGTGCAACATCCATAGCAACATTTCCGCCGCCAACAACAGCTACTCGTTTTCCCACTTCAATTTTTTTACCAATACTAAGTGCCCTCAAAAAGGCTGTAAAACCATAAACTCCTTTTAAATCAAGACCCTCAGTTGCAATCGGTAAAACACCATTCTTTTTATCAACTTCTATTTGAACCTGGGTTTCCGCAAGTGAGGTTAAAACAGACATCTGACCAATAGCAGATATAACAATATCAGCATCAAGAGTAAATGTGGAACCTTCGATAGGTATAGGCCGTCTTCTACCAGTTTCATCGGATTTACCTAACTTCATACGTTGACATTCAATCCCAATAACCTTATCCTTTTTTCCGATGATTCTCTTAGGAGCTGCCAAATAATAAAAAGAAATACCTTCTTGCTCACATTCAGCTAGTTCTTCTCTTGTGGCTGGAATCTCTGCACGTGATCTTCTATAAATAACAAATGCTGATTTAGCACCCAGACGAACCGCAGTACGAACAGAATCAATAGCAACATTTCCACCGCCAATAACAGCAACAATTTTATCCTTGAAATCTACTTTTCTACCTATGCCCATGTCTTGAAGGAAACCAGCAGCATGAATAACACCATCAAGCTCCTCACCTTCAACGCCTAATCTTTTACTCTTATGAGTCCCAATAGCGATAAAGATTGCTTCATAACCCGCCCTCATAATATCCTTTAAGGTTAAATCTGGGCCGATAGGGGTACTAGTCCTTATTTCTACTCCATCTTCTTCTATCCTCTTAATATCATAATCAAGAATTTCTTCAGGCAACCGGTACTTTGGAACACCGACCCTTAGCATACCACCAGGCTTAGATAACGCTTCAAAAACCGTGGGTTTATATCCCCACAAAGCAAGATCATGGGCAACTGTCAGTCCGGCAGGTCCTGCACCAACAATAGCTACTTTTCTACCTTTACCAGGTAACTCTTTTTCATCTTCTTTTTTCTCTTTCTTTTTCCGCCCATGTTTTCTCTCATAATCTGCAATAAAACGTTTTAATGCTCTAACAGCAACAGGCTCATCAACCTCATTTCGATTACAATTCTCCTCACAGACATGAGTACAAATCCTCCCACAGACACTAGGAAATGGATTATTTATACGTACTAAGTCAAGTGCCTCCTGGAATTTACCGTCTCTAATAAGAGCAACATATCCTTGTGCATGTACACCAGCAGGACAGGCGTGAACACAGGGAGGTTCTCCAATTTTATCAATCGTATACTTCTGCGGAACTGCCTGAGGAAACGGAATATAAATAGCCTTTCTATCACCTTGACCCATATTAAACTCATCAGTTACATTAACAGGGCAATTCTTAACACACTCACCACACCCAGTACATTTCTCAACATCAATATAACGTGGTTTCTTACGGACTTTTACTTTGAAATTACCAACATAGCCGTCGACATCCACGACCTCTGAATAAGTTAAAAGATCAATGTTTTTATGTCTCCCTACATCAACCATTTTAGGTGTCAAGATACAAGCAGAACAATCCATAGTTGGAAATGTTTTATCAAGCTGAGCCATACGTCCGCCAATACTAGGTGTTTTTTCAACTAGATATGTTTTAAAACCCATATCTCCAATATCAAGTGCAGCTTGAATACCAGCAATTCCTCCACCAATAACTAATGCTTTTGGAGTAACACTTACCGTTTTTTTCTCAAGTGGTGATAAAAGAGAAGCACGAAAGACAGCACCTTCTACCAAAGATTTAGCTTTCTCTGTTGCATTTTCTTTGTCTTTATGAACCCAGGAGCATTGCTCACGAATATTTACCATTTCTAAACAATATGGATTTAAACCCATCTCTTCAAGAACTGCTCTAAAAGTAGGCTCATGCATACGTGGAGAACAAGAAGCGACAACAACTCGATCGAGTTTCAACTCTTTAATGTCTTTTTTTATAAGTTCCTGTCCAGGATCTGAACACATATATCGGTAAAAACGGCTAACAGCAACATTTGGTAAAGTTTTTGCATGTTCTGCAACTTTTTTTACATCTACTGTTGCAGCAATGTTTACTCCACATTCACAAACATATACTCCGATTTTCATAGCATCACCCCGCCTTTTTTACTATACCTCCAATTTGTGCAAGAATTTGCTTTAAGTCAAAATGCCTCATTGAAATTGCAGCTGTTGGACAAGCTGAAGCACATGAACCACAACCTTTGCACATGACATCGTTTACCTTCATCACCTTATCTTTTTCATCAAACTCGAGAGCTGAATATGCACATAAGTCTTCACAGATTCGACAGCCACTACATAGATCTTCATCAATACTAGCAGAAATTGCTTCAACTTCAACTTTTCCAGCTGCAAGTGGTTCAGATGCACGAACTGCAGCACCACTTGCTTGTGCAACAGCATCGGGAATATCCTTTGGGCCTTGACAGCAACCAGCTAAAAAAATTCCATCTGTAAATGTATCTACAGGCCTTAACTTAGGATGAGCCTCAAGCATGAAACCGTCGGCGCTTTGATTAATATTTAAAATACGAGAAAACTCCTTTGAGTCCTTTCTTGGGATAATTCCAGTAGCAAGCACAATCAAATCAGCATCAATATCAGGATGACCCTTTGCTTTTACAATAACCTTATTGCCATTATTTTTTACTTCGATAGGATCATCAAGTTCACGATGTCTATAAATAACACCTTCACCTTGAACCCTGTTATAGAACTCTTCAAAGCCTTTGCCAAAGGCTCTAACATCGGTATTATAGACAATTAGCTCTGCATTAGGAATCTTATCTTTTACCATGTGTGCCTGTTTAGCGGTATACATACAACATACACGAGAACAATACTCATTACTCTTTTTATCACGAGAACCCACACATTGGATAAAAACAACCTTTTTTGGCTCTTTACCATTAATTTCAATATGACCTTCTGTTGGTCCAGAAGCTGATACAAGACGTTCAAATTCCAAACCAGTAATCACATTATCAAATTTCCCATATCCATATTCAGGTTTTTCTTTAGGATCGAATAGATCATATCCTGTTGCAACAATAATTGTTCCAACTTCAATTTCGATAATTTCTTCTTTTTGATCAAAATTTATTGCATTTCTCTCACCACATGCATCTACACAAAGTGCATGATCACCGCATTTACCAGTTCTAAGAGTAATACAATTCTCAGGATCAATCGTATATTTCAAAGGAACTGCTTGAGGGAAGGGAACATAAATGGCGCTTCTTTTACCTAGATTCATATCAAATTCGTTTTTAATTCTATTATGAAGTCTACAAGCCTCTGCACAAGCACCACAACCTACACATTTTTCCTCATCAACATAACGTGGTTTCTTTTTAATTTTGACTTTAAAGTTACCGATATAACCATCAACGCTTTCAATCTCTGAATAAGTGAAAAGTTCAATATTTGGATGTCGTGCTGCATCAACCATTTTAGGTGTCAAAATACAAGCAGAGCAATCCATAGTTGGAAATGTTTTATCAAGCTGGGCCATACGTCCACCGATACTGGGAGAACGTTCAACAAGATATGTCTTGAAACCCTTATCAGCTATTTCTAAAGCAGCTTGAATACCAGATATACCGCCACCAATCACAAGTGCCTTAGGTATAACACTTACCTCCTTTTTCTCAAGCGGCTCTAAAAACTCTGCACGTGCAACAGCACCTGATATTAGATCAACTGCTTTCAAAGTTGCCTGTTCTCTATCCTCATGAACCCATGAACATTGTTCTCTTAGATTCACCATTTCAAAATAGTATGGATTTAAACCAGTATCTTCAAGAACAGCCCGAAATGTTGGCTCATGCATACGTGGAGAACAGCTTGCAACAACAACCCGATCAAGCTTTAGTTCTTTAATATCTTTTCTTATAAGTTCTTGCCCAGGATCAGAACACATATATTTATAATCACGTGCAACTGCAACATTTTGTAGATTATTGACAAGTTCAACTACTCGTTCAGTATTTACTGTTTGTGCTATATTGATCCCACATTGACAAATATAGACTCCAATTTTCATATCAATCGCCTATCTTTCACCATATATACTCTTAAGCTGCCTATACGAAAACACTGGGCCATCTTTACACACATAAAGATTACCGATATTACACCTACCACATTTACCAATTCCACATTTCATCCTCATCTCAAGAGTGGTAAAAATTTGGTCTTCGGTAAACCCTAATTTTTCTAAGTTTTGAATTACAAATTTAATCATTATTGGTGGCCCACAAGTAATAGCAATAGAGTTTTTTGGAGATGGTTTAACTTTGAGTAAATTATCTGGAACGAAACCTACAAATTTCTTCCAGTCATCCTCTTTTACATCGATTGATAGGTGAACATTTACATCTTTTCGTTTCTCAAGATCAGCAAATTCTTTTTTATAACTCAGGTCTTTTGAAGTTCTTGCACCATATATAATATCTAGTTTTCCATAGTCGGCTCTTTTATCAACAACATAGTTAATTAAGGCTCTAAGAGGGGCTTGTCCGATCCCGCCACCAATAAATGCTAAATTTTTTCCCTTCCAACCATCAACATCAAAATGGTTACCATATGGACCCCTGACACCTACAACATCACCAGGTTCTAATTCATGCATGGCTGTAGTTACCTTTCCAAGTTTCATAACGCTTACCTCAATATATCCTTTCTTTGTGGGTGAAGATGAAATAGCAAAGAAACATTCTCCCTGACCAAGAAGACTAACCATTGCACATTGTCCTGGAAGATATGAAAAATTATTTTTCAGTTCTTTATCTTGAAATACTAATTTAAATGTTTTAATAGGTCTATTACCACCTACTTCTGGCCTTATTTCTTCAATTGTTGCAAGATGTGGTTGATATGGATTTTCCTTCATGGTTTCACCTCCCCAGCTTGGGTTACAACATCAATTATATCAATATTTACAGGGCACAAATCAATACATCTACCACAACCAACACAGGCAATTACGTTAAAATTTTTCGGGTAATAATTATATTTATGATACACTCTATTTCTTACACGATTTGTTCTAGCAGGTCTTGGATTATATCCTGATGCATGTATTGTATATTCGGGATTCATACAAGAATCCCAAACACGAATTCTTGCTCCTTTAGTAAGAGTTGATTCATCCTGAATATCAAAACAATGACATGTTGGACAAAGATATGTACAAGTTCCACATCCAATACATCTATCAGCTACTGCTTTCCAATAGGGATTTTCAAATATTTTATCCAATTTTTCAACAATGCCATCTGTTTTTTGAGCTCGAGAAATAGTATCAATTGCCTTTTTTTCTACCTCTTTTTTCTTTTTTAAATCACTGTCGGTTGCACGTTTAAGATGTTTGCTTGTGCTTTTGGTTAATTTGTCCCCTTTTTCACTTGCTACTTCTACAAAATAGCTGTCACCAATATCTGTTAACAGAATATCAACATATTTTGGTGATGCAGGGCTGTCATCAAAAGAAGTACAAAAACAATTTGTAGGTGGATTGTTACAACTAAGTCCTACAAGTGTGGTATTTTCTCTCCGGGCTAAATAGTATGGATCTTCAAAATCGCCTGAAAAAGCACAATCAAGAATAGAAAAGCTTTTTGCATCGCAAGGTCTAATTCCAAAAATAACAGTTTTTTTATTGTTCATATCAATGGATTCAATTTTTCCCTTAGGACCTGGCTTAAACTTAAACATTGTTTCAGTCTGACGAAACATTAGAACCTTTGGTGGAACATTTGAATTACAAAAGTCAAGGTTAACATCAGTTGCTTTTTTTATTTCATTAAATGTTATTATTCCATTATTTTCAACAGGTGCAAAAACTCGATTTTTACTTGAAATTTCACCAATAAAACCTTGAAGATCTTTTTTAGGTAAAACATATTTTTCCATATCTTATCACCTCACAAAATGAACTCCTCCGGGTCATCAGGTTTAAACATTGCAAGCAATGGTTTTGATTCAGAGTCAATTCCTGCAGTGTATTCAAACAATTCCTTGATATCTTTCTCAATTTTTTTATTTAACTCCATTAAAGGGATATTCATGGGGCATACCCGTTCACATTGACCACATCCGATACATCTCCCAGCCAAGTGAAATGCTCTCATTAGATTCCATGCAGTGTTTTCTGAAATATTAACTGATCTTCTTACCCATTGAGGGTTTAGTTGATCAACCATACATTCTTTACAATAACAAAGAGGACAAGCATTTCGACATGCATAACAACGGACACATCTTTCAAATTGTTTTTCCCAGTAATTCCATTTATCTTTAAGAGATTTTTTTTCAAAATCTGCAATTTTTTTGTAATCTTCTTTTTTTGTTGGTTTTACTTCTTTTCCGATTAATATATCGTATAAAACAGGTGTTGGATATTCACAGTGTTTGCATTTATCAGGCATAAGTTCATTTTTGGGAATTTTTTGCGTTTTTCCATCAACTGTGACAACAAAATTTTCACCTTCTTCTTTAATATCTGCATTTTTAATATGTCCGGGATATCTTTCTTCAAGTTTCTTAGGATCAACAACTCCTGTGCAGGGAATACCAATAATTACAACATTATCGCGAGAAAGTCCCTTTTCTTGAATTATTTGAACTATTGCTCTTGCATCACAACCCTTCACAACAACTCCTACCTTTCGCATGTCAGGTTCTTCACCCTTCCGTAGTGGAGGTTTTTCCTCAAGCATTGGAAAAACAGCTAAGTTGTGAACACATATTGGTGAAAAAATGAATTTATCTGTATCACTTGGTTCATATGCAAAGGATGGCTTTACCTGAAAACCGTATGATCCTTTTTCATAACCAACAACGTATTTTACATCAGTTCTTGAGACAGTTTTTTTTGCTGTATTTCTTAGCTCTTTTTCATCTACCATTTGTTATCCCTCTTAAAATGTTGCATTGGACCAAGTTTTCTTATATCCTCTGTTACCTGTTTGACAACTTCAGCAAACTTGTGTCCTTCAGCAGCAGATACCCAAGTCATTTTAACTCTGTTTGGATCAATTCCAGTGTATTCTAATAGTTTCTTTAGTACTGCCATACGGCGCCTTGCTAGGTAATTTCCACGTTCATAATGACAGTCACCAGGATGACAGCCGCCAATAAGTACTCCATCTGCCCCTTGCTGAAGTGCATTTATTACAAATATTGGATTTACTCTACCTGAGCACATTACTCTAATAACTTTTAGATTAGGTGGATATTGTATTCTACTAGTTCCAGCAAGATCAGCTCCTGCATATGAGCACCAGTTGCATAAAAAACCAATAATATTTGGTTCAAATTTTTCAACCATATCTTCAGCCTCCAACAATTCTACTTACCTTCATTTTTTTAATCGGACCTAATTTTTCTAAATCTTTAACAAAACCATCAATTGATTTGGATAGTTTTGCCGATTCCCCAGTTGAAAACCATTCAAGTTTGATTCGATTAGGTTCGATGTTAAGATCTTTTAAAACGCGTTTAAGAAGAATTAATCTTCTTCTTGTTTTATAATTACCATCATGATCGCATTCTTCAGGTGGGCAACCTGCAACCATAACACCCCAGGCACCCTCATCAAATGCGTTTAGAACTAGTTCAGGTGCAATACGGCCTGAGCACATGCTAACTATTAATCCATAAGGTGTTTTAATTAAAGTAGGAGGTTCAGAAAGCTGCATCCCTGGAAATATTGACCAGTTACAACAAAAAACAATTGCCTTCATATCTTTATTATCCTTTAAAAGATTAGATACTTTAGCATGAAGTTCTGGAAGTGTTATTTCACAACCTTCTAATTGTGTAATTGCACCAGCAGGACATGCCGCAACACATAGGCCACATCCTCTGCATTCTACTTTATCAACTTCAACCTTTTTTTTATCTTTAGTTTCATCAATAATTGAAAGGGCTTCATATTTACAAAGTGGAACGCATACTCCACAAACGCTGCATAGATCCTCATCAATTTCAACAATTGTTCCTACAACATCGTATCCTGCTTCAATAAAATCTGCTCTTGCATCTGTTAAAATCTCTGTAACAGGTACACCTGCAGAGCAGTTATCACTGCAATTTTTACAATAAAAACATGAAAATATTTTATCTACAATTTCTTGAGTAGGTTTAAGCTCACCAGTTATCATCCCATAAATAAGCAAAAGTTTTCCACGTGGCGTATCAGATTCCCAATTGTATGACTTAAATAAAGGACAGAGTTCGTAACAATAACCACATCTTATGCATTTGTTTAATTCATGCTCCCATTTTTTTGATCTATTAAAATTTACTTTTTTAGCAGCCATTTCTATCCCCCCACTTTGTATCTAAGATTTGTTGCTTTTACCCAATTATCTGGTGCGTCCATTAGTTTGTGTGGATTTAAGATATTATTTGGATCTAGTGCTTTTTTTATTGATCTCATAACAGGAATTATATCACTTCTAGCTTTTTTCCAGGGCGGTGCTTTTGAAAGGCCTATTCCATGTTCAGCTGAAGTTACTCCTCCAACAGAATGAATATAGTCATATAGCTGATCAATTACCTTTTCGGCATCTTTCCATTGACTTTTTTTCTTAGGATCAAGCATGATTTTTGTATGAATCACTCCTGACCCACAATGTCCATAAACAGCCATTATCACATTGTTTTTTTCTGCTATTTCATGGATTTTTTCAGCAGCTTCTGCAATTTTTGAGTTAGGAACTCCCATGTCATCGGCAAGATCAGTGCAAATGATTCCCTCTTTGTATCTTGAAAGTGATGCAAACAGTTTTTTTCTTCCTGAAAAAAGTTTAGTTCGTTCTGCTGCATCATAACTCTTTTGAACTCCGAAACCATTATGTTTTTCACATATTTCTTTCATTTTTTGTATTTCAAAATCTACTGCCTCTTTGACATTACCATCTGCTTCAAATAAAATAATTGCTGCAACTACAGGAAGGCCTAAATCCATTGCTTTGTTTACTGCAATTATGCCTATTTTATCCATAAGCTCAAGCATTGAAGGCTGTGACCCACTTGAAATAATATCAGATATTGCTTTACCAGCATCCTCAAGTTTATTGAAATTTGCAACAGCTAAACATCTATATTTTGGAATTGGAATAATACCCATAGTTGCTTCAACAACTACACCAAGTGTTCCTTCAGATCCCACTATCAATCTCTCAAGTTGGTAACCTGACGAGTGAACCCTCGTGTTTGAACCAAGATTTACTAAATTTCCATTAGCAAGAACAACCTTCATTCCATATACATAATCTCTTGTTGCACCATATTTAACTGATCGGACGCCAGATGCATTTGCAGCAATTTCACCACCAATTGTGGCAATTCTACTGGATGCAGGTGCTGGAGGATAAAATAGTCCATATTGTTTTAAGGCACGATTTAAATCATCATCAACAACACCTGGCTCAACTTTTACTAACATATCTTCTGGACGGATTTCTATTATACGATTCATCCGTTTCATGTCAAGAATTATTCCGCCATCAATTGGTACAGTATGGCCTGACGTTCCTGAACCAGCACCTCTGGGAACTACTGGGATTTTATTTTTATTTGCATATCTCATGATCTTTTGAACTTCCTCAGTAGTTTTTGGTCTGACAATTACTGAAGGCATTGCATGGTGAACTGAAGCATCAGATGCATAAACATATAGATCAGCAATGTTATCTGAAACGTTATCTTTTCCAACTATTTCTTTCAATTTATTAACATCTATTTTCATGTTTTCACTTCTTTTAATGGGTTTGGACCCAATTTTTTAAGATCATCAACAAATTCTGTAACTATCTGAGCAAATTTTTGACCTTCAGATGCAGAAACATACTCGAATCTAATTCTACTAGCATCAATTGCAAGTTCATCCAAGAGTTTTTTCAGAAGTTTTATTCTTCTATTTGTTTTATAATTACCAGATTGATAATGGCAGTCGCCAGGATGACATCCTGCAACTAACACTCCATCTGCACCTTTTTTTAATGCTTCAAGAATAAAAACAGGATCAACTCTACCCGAACACATTACTCTAATTGATTTTATATTCGGAGGATATTTTATTCTACTAGTTCCAGCAAGATCAGCTCCAGCATATGAGCACCAGTTGCATAAAAAACCAATTATGTTTGGTTCGAAATCTTTTGCCATCTTTTTTTCACCTCAAAATGAAAATTTTTATATCTTTTCCAATTTCATCAAGTGTTAATTTTACTGCTTCTGGAACAGCCGCAGCAATATTTTCACTTAGATTTTCTCCAAATTCACATGGAATTTTTTCCATCATTATTCCAATTATTACAATTTCCTTGGGAATTCTTTTTTCCCCCAATTTTTTTGCCATATCAATAGCCTCGATAAGAGATACATCGTGAGGATTACAGGAGTGCATTGTATTGAAATCACCAATTGGGATTCGTTTAACTTCTCCATTTTTGCTATTTTCAGATTTCACTGCATCAATAATTATTGCTTTGTCATAGCCCAATAGTAGGTCAAGCAGGTTCATTCCACCTGTTATTGCTTCTTCAAGGTCGACATTAGGATGTTTTATTTGCTTTTTGAGCTCATTTATAACATGAACTCCCACTCCATCATCACTAAGGATGAGATTTCCAACGCCAAGTACTATTATTCTCATTTTCTTTTATGCCTCTATAGATTTTGTGTCAGTTTTTTGTATAGTTTTTTATTGTGATCATAAATATTTACTTCTAGTGGCATACCGCCAGGTAGGGTATGTGTGGCACATGCAAAACATGGATCATATGCTCTAAATGCCATTTCAACCATGTTTAAGGTTGCATTATTAACATTCCCCCCTTTGATTAATCCCTTTGCGGCATTGCGAATGGACATATTTATTGCACCAGAGTTGTTTGTTGTTGCAACAATTAGATTTGCTTTATCAATAAGCCCGTCTTTTGTTAATTTATAATGATGAATTAATGTTCCACGTGCAGCTTCAGTTACACCAATTCCCTCTCCAGGTTCACCAACAGGGTTTCTAATTTTTGTAGAGGTTATTTCAGGATCTTTAATAAGTTCCATTGTTCTCTCTGTGGCATATAAAAGTTCAATTAGTCTTGCCCAGTGGAATGCAAGAGTGGAATTAACTGATTTACCACCAAGTGTTTCAAACATTTTCTTATATTCTTGGTCAGCTTGAGGTGTCGCCATACCTTCTGCCGCATTTAGCCGCCCTAGAGGTCCGACTCGATAAATCCCGCTTTCTTTCCCATCTTTAAAGCCGTTCCATCCCACGCTTTTAAGGTAGGGGAATTTTATATAAGTCCATTCTTCAACATGTTCAGCGATATGTTTTGTATAATCTTTAACATCGAACTTTACTTTTTCCTTACCTTTTTGGTCTGTCACGCGTATTTTTCCATCATAGAAATTTACTTTGTTGTTTTTATCAACTAGACCCATGTTGTAGGTTGCTAATTGATAAGGATCACTTAGTATAACATTTACATAATTCTTGTTCTGGAGAACAATATCATCAAAAAGTTTTAAAGTAAATTTAGCAAAATCGATACAGGATTTCACCATTTTTTCAATTTCTTTTACTTCATCTTTGTTAAGACCTTTTGATACACCACCAGGTAGCCCACAAACAGGATGGGTTGCTTTTCCCCCAAGAATCGCTGTGATTTTCTGACCATATGCTCGATGTTTTATTACCTCTTTTCCAATATCAACACCTGCTTTTTCTATCACTCCTATCACGTTTCTTTTTGCAGGTGGTGCGTCTGGTCCGACTACAAAATCAGGACCTCCTAGGTAATAAAAATGTAATGTGTGATCATAGATATAATAACCCGAGTACATTAGTTCTCTGAGTTTTTTTGCAGCAGATGTTGGTTCAACATTAAATGCAGCATCAAGAGCTTTTGTTGATGCAAAATGATGAGCAACTGGACATACACCACATATACGGCTAGTAATTTGCGGCATATCTTCTGCACGTCTTCCCTGTGCAAAACGTTCAAAACCTCTTAATTCAGGAATCTGAAGATAAGCATTGTCTACATCACCTTTATTATCTAAAAAAATGCTTATTTTTCCATGCCCTTCTAGTCTAGTTATTGGATCAATTGTAACAGTTTTCATTTCATCACCTTCCTATTTATTAAAGCATTTGGCAGACCATATTTATAAAACGTTCCAACTGGGTCTACCACTTGATTTATCAATTTTTCTACCTCCTCATCACTCATATTTTCTTCTCCTTCGATTCCAAGAATTGATGCTAGAGCAGAAATCATCTTAGCCCCTTGATCAATTGAATTGGGTGTTGGACCTCCACAACCAGTACATGGCATATTGGCATTAAGACAACGTGCCTCACAACTTCCTCTTGTGGCAGGACCCAAACAAATAACACCTTGTTCTAAAAGGCATTTTTCTTCAAATTTATCAAGCTCATATATTCGTTTTATCTCCTTTATTTTCTTCTCAGATTTTTCAAATCGACATTCGTCACAAACCGATTTTAATGGCCCAATTACACTACCTTTTGGAGGTAACTTGTTTTCAACAATAGCACCAACAGCAGTCATTATCAAATCTGGAGTGGGAGGGCAACCTGGTAAATAATAATCAACATCAACAGTTTGATCAAGTGTTCGAACTGTATCATAAAATTCGGGTAGGGTAAGTGTTCCTTCCTTTACTTTTACAGATGTTTTTGGAGTAATCTTTTTAGGATTATTTGTAGATGGATTGTTTAAGTATGCAATATTGAAAATTTCTTCTTTATTTGCAATATTTGCTAGACCCGGGATTCCACCATTTACTGCACATGCTCCAAATGCGACAAGTACTTTTGATTTCTTTCTAAGTAATTTTGCGATATGTTCTTGTTCTTCAGTTCTAATTGAGCCATTGAAGAAACAGACATCTATATGGTTATCATTCATTGCTTCAACATCTTTATATTTAGTATCAATTGCAACAGGCCAAAACAGAATATCTGCAGCTGCTATTACATCTAATATTTTCTCATCAATGTCAAGAACTGCTATCTCACAACCACCACAACTAGCAGCCCAATAAAATGCTACTTGAAGTTTTTTGTTTTTACCGGCTTCTTTTTTCTTTTGTTTGTTTTCTTTACTCATATAATTCACCATCTCTTTTAAATTTTAAGAAATTCTCTTCTTATTTTTCAAAAACCCCCTTTTTCTTTAATAATAGGATTGGATCAACTGTATGATCGTCAAATGCGCAATATTTTGGATCCAAACCCAATGCAACAGCTATAAGCTGAGTGTAGTAGTAAACGGGAAGCTGTTTATAATTGTTATACAACTTTTCTGCTTCTTTGCCTCGAACATCTATATTGAATCTGCATAGTGGACAAGAAAGAACTATTGCATCACATCCTCTATCAATTGCAAACTTAGTAATTCTATAAGCTCTACCAGAAACAATTTTTTTATTTTCTATTGTGTGATATGATCCACAGCATTCAATTTTGAATGGATTATCAATAACATCGGCACCAAGTGCAGTTAATAAATCTTTCATAATTGTGGGTTCCTCTGCATCATCAATTGCAACTTCTCTCGGACGAAGTAGCATACACCCATAATAAGGCATAATTTTCATTCCCTTTAATGGATGTTTCACCATTTTTTTTATGACATCAAAACCTACTTCATCTCTTAGAAACTCAAGAAAGTGAAGAATTTTTACAGTTCCCTTGTAATCATTTTCTCGGTCCATAAAAGAGTTTAATGTTTCTAAATCATCAGGCTTTTCTTTCATTCGTAAATTTGTTTGTTTTAGTGTATTACAACACATATCACATAGTGTTACAATTTTTTCTTCACCCGAATCTTCTGTATGAATTAGATTTCTGAGAGGTGCCAAGTGATGCATTAAATCATCATCTGTAAGAGATGCTGCAACCCCACAACATGTCCAATCTTCCATCTCTTCCATTTCATGACCTAGAGTTTCAGCAATTGCAAATGCAGATTTCTCAAGATTTTTTGCAGATGTCTTAAGTGTACAACCTGGATAATATAAGAGTTTCATGATATTACCTTTGTATTTTTTACCTCCATTTTACATACATATTTATATATATTTTCATATAACCTAACCAACATTTTTTCTAAATAAACAAACAAATGCTAATTGAGGAATTGATTCTTTTTCCTCTTTAGGTATGTTTACAATTTTAGTTTTATCAACGTTTTTTCGTAATATAATCTGTCTTAATGACTCCATTATTTTTGTAATATTTATGTCCCGTGGACATCGTTCGGCACAAGCATAACATGATGCACACAACCAAATTGTCTTTGAATTAAGCACTTCTTTTCTATCAATTATTACATATCTAATAACCTCATCAGGTGAAAGATCCATATCATCAACAAATGGACAACCTGCAGAGCATGTTCCACATTGATAACAACCAAATAGATTTTCGCCACAAAGCTCTTCAACCTCTTTTACAAGATCCCCTTTCTTAAGATTCAAGGAATTGACATCAATGATCTTTTCAGTTACATTATTCATCTACCAGCCTCCGAATCAAGTAGAGCAGCAATCATCACATTTATCTGCTTACTATCGTATCCTTTCTGTTCAATTGCGCTATTTAGGCATGCTGCTGCGCATGAACCGCAGCCTTTACAAAGAGCTCTATTTACTTTTGCAACCATTCGACTGGATTCTCGGGAATGAGGAACTAAATCAATTGCTGAGTAAGCACACGCTAATACACATGTACCACAACCCCTACATTTATCTTCTATTACTTCAGATACAATGCCTTCACCTTTCATTTTTTCCTGTGCAATTGGAATAGCGGCTCGAGAGGCAGCTCCCTCTGCTTGGGCAATTGAATCAACAAGGTTTTTTGGATAATGTGCCGCACCACACATATAAACTCCAGAAGTAGAGAAATCGAGAGGTTTGATTTTTGCATGGGTTTCAATAAAGAAGCCAGCAGAATCAACTGGAACCTTTAACATATTTTTTAGTTTTTCAGTATCAGCTGCTCCTTCTGTGTTAACTGTTAAAACAATAAGATCAGCAGGAAGTGTCATTTCTTCATTTAAAATATCATCATAAACCTTAACCTGCATTGGTCCATCTTTAGGATTTTTATCATCCAGAATTACCTCAGGTTTTTTATTACCTGGATATCTAATTGTCGTAACATGATAATTTTTTAAAACATCAGCATAATACTCCTCTTCATCTTTTCCAAAAACTCTCATATCACGATATAAAAGGAAAATTTTTGACTTGGGAAACTTTTGAGAAATTAATTTTGCATTTTTTATTGAAACGCCGCAACCAATTCTACAGCAATAGGGGCGTTCTTCATCCATTGCACCTGCACAGTTTATAACTACAACATTTTTGGGTTCTTTTAGTTTGTTTTCTTTAAGGCTTGTTTCAAGTTCTGTTTGAGTTATAATATTTGTATTTTTTCCATATTGATATTTACCCTTTAGATCAATTTCTTTAAAACCAGTAGCAACTATAATTGTTCCAAACTCAATTTCTTTTATCTTATCTTTTTGTTTAACTTTTCCTTTATAATTTCCAATGTAGCCATCTAATGCGTCAAGTTCAGAACTTGTCATAACAGTTATTAGCTTATTTTTGGTAACATCCTTAATTAGAGGATTAATTATATCTTCAGATCTTGTGTCAGACGGAAACATTGAATGAAGATTTTTTAGTCTGCCACCAAGTTTTGATTCTTTTTCTAAAATAATTGATTTAATACCCATATCTGCAAGTGCAAGTGCTGCCTTCATTCCAGATACTCCACCACCAATAATTAAAGTGCAAGGATAAATTGAGAATTCTTCTTCAGGGAGGGATTCAAGATGTCTTGCTTTTGCAACAGAAGATCTTACCAAATCTATTGCTTTTTTTGTTGCAGCATCCCAATCATCTGAATGAACCCAAGAACAATGATTTCTAATATTTGCCATCTCAAAAAGATATTTATTAAGGCCTGCCTCCATCAAAGTATCCTGAAAGAGACCTCCATGAGTTCTAGGGGAACATGCTGCAACTATTACTCTATTTAACCCTTTTTCTTGAGCAATTTCTTTGATTTTTTTACAGCTGTCTTCAGAACAAACAAACATCCAATGATCAACGTATTCAACATTTGGTAGTTTCTTTGTTTCTTCTGTAACCTTTTCTACATCGAGGTAATTTGCGATATTTTTACCACAGTGACATACAAACACCCCAATACGAGGTTTCTCATTTGAAACATCACGCTCGGGTGGAAACTCCTTACCAATATGTCTTTCTCTATCTTTTATAGGTGCAACAGCTTTTGCTGCGGCTCCACTTGCCATAGAAACACTATCAGGAATATCTTTTGGACCCTGAATGCATCCAGCTAGGAAAACACCTTTTCTGGTTGATTGAATGGGATCAGTAAGAAGAGAATCCTGTTTGAAAAAACCGTTTTCATCTACTTCTATTCCAAGAATTTCTCCAAGTCTCTTATTTGCTTTATTTGGCATTATCGCAGTTGATAATACTAACATGTCCACAGTGTTTTCTTCTATTTTTCCAGTGAGTGTATCTTTATATTTAATAGTGATACTTTTATCAGGATTTTCATAAACAGATGATGGTCTTCCCCTAACATATTTCACACCTAGATCTTTTGCATGATCATAATATTGCTGAAAGTCCTTACCATATGCTCGAATATCCATATAATATATCGTTATATCTATATCTGGGTTGGCCTCTTTAGCAATGGATGCTTCTTTTGTTGCATACATGCAACAAACTCTTGAACAATATGGAAAACCAAGCTGTTCACTTCTAGATCCTACACATTGAATCCAACCAATACTTTTTGGCTTTTTTCCATCTGAAGTACGAAAAACCTTTCCCTCGGTTGGACCAAATGAAGAAAGTAATCTTTCAAATTGGAGTGCTGTTATAACATTTTCATATTTTCCATACCCATATTCTTTTCTCATCTCAGTAGGCTCAAATACCTCAAAACCTGTTGCAACAATGACACTTCCAACATTTACCTCAATTTCTTCTGATTTTTCCAAAAATGATATTGCCTCAGGTTCACAAACTCTATCACATGATCCACAGCCAATACAATTTTCATAATCTATTGTATAGACAATTGGTACTGCCTGAGGAAACTCTATATAAATTGCTTTACGAGTGGATAGTTTTTCATCAAAAGCATTAACAACTTCAACAGGACATACTTCAGCACAATCATCACATCCTGTACATTTGTCTGGATCAACATATTTACTTTTACGCCAAACATTTACCTTAAAATCACCTGGTTTACCTTCTAAAAAATTAACTTCGGCATAAGTAATCAAATTAATATTTGGATGACGGGAAAGTTCAACCATTTTTGGAGCAGCAGTGCAAATAGAACAGTCATTTGTCGGAAATGTTTTATCAAGTTTTACCATTGCCCCACCAATTGTTGAGGTTTTATCAATAATTACTACTTTGTAACCTTTATCAGCTACATCAAGGGCTGCCTGCATTCCAGAAATACCTGCCCCAACAACCAGGACATCAGCATTTATTATTCGTTTTTCACCTTTCCTTGCCAACTCCCCAGCTAGTTTTGCTACACTTTCCAGTTGTGGCATCTCCTTATTTTCAATTATTTCTTCAGGCTCATCATAGAAATAATCATCCTGCAATGGGATACCAAGATCATGATCTATTTTTTTATTATAGCTTCTTAAGGGCATTTTTTCCTGCCTCAAATCCTCTTTCAAATGCCTTGATATTAAGATCTGTAAATTTTTTAGGGACACTATCTATAACAGATTCTTTTACAGCCTCGGGTTTTAACAAATTAAAAATGCTTGTAAAAGCCCCTACCATAACAATATTTGTGACAATTTTATTTCCAAGTTCTTCAGCAATTTTTAAAGCTTGAACTTTGTAAAGGGGTCTTCCGATTTCATGATTTTTAACAAGATCTGGATCAACAATAATTACTGTGTCATCTCTGATATCATCTCGATATGAGTCAAATGATTCCTGAGACATTGCAACAAGGCAATCAACACCAATAGGACGAGGATATCCGATTTTTTCATCTGAAACAATGACTTCTGATCTTGCCGCTCCACCTCGTGCTTCAGGTCCATAAGACTGACTCTGAACAGCATTAAAATCCATAAAAACTGATGCAGCTTTTCCAATGATAAAACCAGCAAGAATTACTCCTTGTCCACCAAAACCACAGATTCTTATGTCCTTTTTCATTTCTTCCCCTCCTTTGCTTTGGCTTCTTTTTCTTTTAATCTTTCTACAAGTTTTTCATATGCCTCAAAAAATCCTGGTTTTTCGATATCCTGGAAAACACCCAGTTGAATCTTATCTTTTACTTGATCTTTTTCTTCATCTGTCCCATATTTCATAATTTTATCATAATCCTCTTTGAGGATCGTATTATTATCATACCACGCCCAATGTTTTTTGATGTCTCCTAGTTTATTACGCCTACCATAAGCAGTTGGACAAGGTGCAAGAAACTCAAGTAATGAAAAACCTCTCTTTTGAATACCCTCTTTAATTGATTTTATAGGTTGATATGGATGAGAAACACCCCATCGTGCAACGTAATTAGCACCAAGCGCACAAGCAAGATTACTAATATCAAATGGATGCTCGATATTTCCATAAGGAGCAGTTGTTGCTATACTACCAAGGGGTGCAGTTGGAGCAAGTTGTCCTCCAGTCATTCCATAAATAAAATTGTTAATCATAATAACGGTCATGTCTATGTTCCTTCTAGCTGCATGAATGAAATGATTGCCACCAATTCCTGCACAATCACCATCACCTGTGAAAACAATAACATGAAAATCAGGATCAGCTGCTTTTATACCTGTAGCAAACGCTATTGCCCTCCCATGGGTTGTATGCAGTCCATCAGCGTTAATATATCCTGGAAGTCTGGATGAGCATCCTATACCTGAGGCAAAAATAACCTTATCCATATCAAGGCCAAGTTCTTCTAAAGCCCAGAATGTGTACTCCAAAACAACACCGTGGCCACAGCCGTTACAAAAAATTGTTGGCCACATGCCTTCACGCAAGAATTTTTTATTTAACTCATCGGCAGTTTTTATTTCGACCATTTATTTTCCCTCCAAATATTTGTATAGTTCCATTGGAAAATGCATCTCACCACCAATTTTTGGAGCTGATACAACCTCGCAATGTTTGCATGCATATTCTTTTACAGGATGAACAATTTGTCCTAGATTCATCTCTGGCACAATTATTTTATCAACATCCTTTGCAAGTTTAGTAATTAATTTATAAGGGAATGGCCAAACAATTTTAAGTCGCAATAAACCAGCTTTGATTCCATTTTTCCTCCCCAGTTCCATGGCAGATTCAGCAGGTCTTGCTGTTGCACCATAGGTTAGAAAAACAATATCTGCATCATCAAGGTTTAATTTCTCTACACTTACAAGTTTATAAGCATCATCAGTAATTTTTTCTGTGATTCTTTTAACTAGTCTTTCATGATCTGGCTGTTTATCTGTTGCAGGAAAACCTTTTTCATTATGAGTAAGTCCTGTAACATATGTTCGATAGCCAGTTCCAAAAGTTGCAAAATCTGGAATTTTACAATTTTTTCTTGTTTGAGAGTTTGTAAAAGGAATATAATTTTTTTTATCAATAGTTGCAGCGACTCTGTCGATAAGTTTTAAATCTTTTTCTTCAGGAATAATAATGCGTTCTCTAAGATGTCCGATTTCACCATCGGTCATTACACAAGCAGGATTTCTATATTTTTCTGAGAGATTGAATGCTTCAATTGTAAAATCCATACATTCTTGAACAGTACTAGGTGCAAGAGCAAGTGCTTCAAAATCACCATGCGTTCCCCATCTTACCTGCATCATATCTCCCTGTGCACCAAGTGTTGGCTGTCCTGTGGAAGGCCCAGTTCTTTGAACATTGACTATTACACAAGGTGTTTCAGTCATAGCCGCAAAACCATAGTTTTCCATCATCAGTGAAAAACCTGGTCCAGATGTTGCAGTCATTGATTTAGCTCCACCCCAAGCCGCACCAATAACTGCTGCAATACTACCAATTTCATCTTCCATTTGAATATATGTGCCACCAACTCTTGGAAGTCTTCGTGCCATACCCTCTGCAACCTCTGATGCAGGAGTTATTGGATATCCTCCAAAAAATGAACATCCAGCAAGTAGACCCCCATAAACACAGGCCATATCTCCAAGTATGAATTGTACTTTTTTACCTAAAACTTCTCTTATTCTTTTAGGATCTCGGTTATATTTCATTTTATTTTTCCCCCTAAAGGTGTAAGAAGGGTTTTTTTAGCAAGTTTTTTCTCCTTGTCTTTATCAGGGATAACAGTAATTGCAAAGTCAGGACAAATTAGCTCACAGAGTCTGCAGTAGTTGCATTCATTTTTTTCTTTTAATTTTGGAGGGCGCACTCCTCTTTTATTTAATTTGTCTGATTCTTCTAATGCATCTAGTGGGCATCGATCAATACAGATGTTGCAACCTTTGCACCAATCATCTTTTACTTCTATCATTAACACCCCATTTAGAATATATCTAATGCTCGAGAAATCGCCATTTCCCCCCTATACTCAGGAAGTATTATGGGAGCGGTTTTGGTTTGCTTGATATTTGCCTGATCCAACATTTTATTAAATTTATCAAGATGATTAAGTGTTAACTTTCCAATTTTTGCCTTTTTAACATATTTTGCAGCATAAATTCCTGCACGTCTGCCAAATACATTGAAATCAAGAAGAGAGTTACCCATAAGTCTGTTTTTACCATGGACGCCCCCTGAAACCTCACCAGCGGCAAACAAACCTGGTATTTTTGTTTCAGTTTTTTCGTTAATTTCTACTCCACCATTTTGATAATGTAAAGTGGGATACACAAGTATTGGATGCTTTGCCATGTTAATTCCGAATCTTTTAAACTTTCGAACTTCACCTGCAAGTTTTGCTTCAATTGTTCCCTCTCCATGAATAATTTCTATCATTGGAGTATCAAGCCAAACACCAG
This sequence comes from uncultured Thermoplasmatales archaeon, assembly GCA_964346655.1. Lineage (GTDB taxonomy): Archaea > Thermoplasmatota > E2 > DHVEG-1 > DHVEG-1 > CAYFVP01. The sequence goes on along the minus strand of CAYFVP010000134.1, from coordinate 52,186 downwards.
GCATTCCAGTAGGTGTAACAATTCCTCTTCCCTCTTTGCATTCTCTAATGAAAGCTGCTGATTCTACATCACGGGGTTCTAATGGAAAAACAAATGGATCCCCATTATTGTTCAGCGGAATTGCACCAAGTCCTCTAATCTTTTCAGTAGAAAGTATTCCAACAAGTGGCTCGGGATAAGCATCACCTGTAGGATGAATTTGAATTGTATCTAAATCAAGAAGATTGACCCCTGCATGATATGCCATAATAAGACCGTCTCCAGTTGCTCCATAATGGTTTGTTGTAGGATAATTTGCTAGATGAAGTCTACCACTTCCACCTGTTGCTAAGATTGTTGCTTTAGCTCGAATAACATAATATTCAAATGTTTCAAGGTTAAATGCAACACCACCTACAACTTGCCCCTTATCATCCATTAATAATTCTGCTACTGGGCAAAATTCTAAAACTGGAATTTCTAAATTCCTTGCTTGATCTCTAATATTTCTCATAAGTTCCATACCTGTATAATCTTTAGCACTGTGCATACGATTTCTACAGGTTCCACCACCTGAGAGTTCCTGGAATTCTCCATCTTCATGGCGATCGTACATTATGCCTAGATCTTCATGCCAAGATATAATACCTGGAGCATCCAATGCAAGTGCTCTTGCAAGCTCAGGTATATTTGTAAAATGACCTCCACCATAAATATCAATATAATGCAAAGTTGGATTGTCCTCAGGCCGATCAGCAGCTTGAATTCCACCTTGTGCCATCATAGAATTTGCATCACCATGACGAAGCTTAGTAACAATTAATATTTTATCTGCAGGAACTCCTGATTCATAAGCAAAAAGTGCTGCAACTGTTCCTGCGCCACCCCCGCCAATAATTAGTAAATCTATATCATAATCGATCGTACTTAAATCAATATCTTTTGGGTCAATTACAGGTCTTGCCTCAAGTAGGTCTACAATCCCATTATAAATTAATTTTCCTTTATCTACACCAACTTTAAGTTCCCTTTTTGTTCCTTCCATATAATCTGGATGATATTTACTTAAGATTTGCTCTCGATCCTTCATAGACATTGGTTTCACAGGTTTTGATATGTTTTTCTCTCGTTTTTCTTCAACAAGTTTTATGGATTTCATCATATAATCTGGATATCCATCTATTGTCTTCACTTAATCACCCTCCAGTTCCTGTTTCTTCAGCTTCAATCTTTCTATTTTTATATAGCGTCATTATCTCTTTTTTTTCCATTTTCATTAATTTTTCTATTTCAGCGTCATATTTTCTATTGTTAATTTCTTTTAGTCGCTTTGATAGATTTTTTGATTTTGTATCTATATATTTTCCACGTAATCTACGAGCAAGCTGTGAAACATGATAGTGTTTAATATCAGCAGGGCATCTCATTGCACATAATCCACACTGAATGCAATCAAAAGATATTTCTGCACATTTTGCTATATCTCCTCTAACTGCTCTTTGAATATATTTCATGACTTCAATATCTTGTGGACATGATTTTGTACACGTATTGCATGAAACACATCTAGCAATTTCAGGATAAATTTCTAATATAATACTTTCTTTGGGTTCTAGCTTTTCAATATCATATTCAACTTTAGATGCAGGGACAAAAGGAAGCTGAACCAAGTACATTTTATCCTCGACAACCTTTTGACAAGCTAAATCAAATCCAAGTTTTTGTTCATCCTCTTTTCTATAAATCGTGGAGCACGCACCACAAAAACCGGCTCTGCAACCACAACCCCGGATATATCTATATCCAGCATATTCTAAAGCTTTCATTATTGTTAGACCTGCAGGAACTTTGTAGCTCTTACCCATGATAAAAACCTCAACAGTTCCAGCTTTTTTTTCTACATCCTTTGGTTTTTTTACTTCTTGCTTTTCTAAAAGGACTTGTTCTTTTTTGGTCATTATCTTATCCCCACAAAATCGACAAATTTAAAATTAAATATTTTATTAAATAATCTAGGTAAAATCACTGTATTTCCAGTATTTTTAAGGATAGTATCGCCTATATGGATTTTCACCAAGATGGCTCCTCCCATTTACATTTCTTCATATATAATTAATATAATATAAACTTTTTGGTAAAATTATCATATTAACAAATTATAAAAATAATTTTGTATTTTTGATAATATATTTTTAATTTTTTGCTCAAAATATCGATAAATTTTCTAATATTCAGTAAAATGAGAAAAAAGTTTATATCTAAAAAACTTATTCTTAAAACAATGAAAGATTTTGAATTTACAAAAAAAGAAAAACTCGTGCTCTATGGTTTAGTAAAATTCCCAGAGTTTACAGATAAGGATCTCTCTGAAAAACTCAATCTTAAGCATTCAACTGTTACATCCATCAGGCATAGATTAAAAGAAAATGAATATATTCGAAAACTTATACTCCCAAAACTACAGAGTATAGGCTGTGAAATGTTAGTAGCAATTTATTCTAATTTTAGTCCATTAATTCCTTTAGTGGAAAGAGTTGAAATTACTGGAAAAACTATAGAAGTTTTTCCTGAAATATTTTTCTCTGTTGGTGAACAAGATAAAGGCTTTTCTTTAAGTCTATCCCAAGATTATGCAACAATTGGTAGAATAAATGATATTAGAACCCAGACATTTGGTGGGCGTGGACTTTTAGAAGAAGAATATCCCAATTTGGTGGTTTTTCCCTTTGAAATTAGTAAAATATATCGTTTTTTTAACTTTAGCCCACTTTTAAGGAGTAGTTTTAAATTGGATTTAGAAATTGAAACTGAAATAGAAAATATAAAATTTGGTAGCGAGGAAAATGTAGTTTTTTCTGATACGGAAAAAAATGTTTATTGTATGTTGGTATCTTATCCTGAATTATCTGATGATTTTATTGGAAGAGAAATAGGTGTTTCAAGACATACAGTTTCGCGATTAAGACGTAAATTTGAAGAAAAAAATCTAATGAGTAAGATTTCTCTACCTAATTTTGTAAAATTAGGTTTTGAAATATTAGCATTTTATCATATCACTTTTGATCCAAGAAATCCTCCAAAAATGGATGAAGATGAAGCAGCGACTCTAATGAGTGATTCAACTGTTTTTTTTGCAAGTAGAAGATTTGAATCAGTTATGATTTCTGTTTACATAGATTATGACGATTATAAGACAGATATGATGAAGATAATGCAAGTATTAAAAGAAAACCAGTGGATTGCCGAAGTTCCAAATATTAGGACTTATAGTTTAAGTACAATGGTTTTTATTAAAGATTTTAAATTTGCTCCTATTGCCTGCAAAATTGTAGGTTGTGATTTTTGGGTGAAAAAGCTCTTAAATATCTGACCTCTTGGATTTAATAATCGAATTTTAATGATAATCAAATTATATATGCATTTCAGGATTAATAAGCTCTTTCGTGGCAAAAAATTATTTTATTATTTCTTTTTATTTTTACTTTTATTTTTTAGATTTTAATTTGGACTTTTTAACCTTTTCTTTGTTGTTTTTTTGCGTTTTGACTCGCATTTCCTGCAAAGTCGCCACAAGTTGTCCTTGCTCCTCTGGTCCACAGGGAATTTCGAGGCCTTGAGCTCCTTCATGCAGTGGGCACGGGCCTTGGTGGTCACCTCGATATTGACCTTGGTGTCGCTCCTTAGGTCCCTTGTCTCCATCTCACATCGCCCTCTTGCCCGAATGCTCCTCTATCATTTGTCTGATGTGCTTGCACCTGTGGTTCCTGGAGTAGCCGTCGGTGTCGTGCGACCTGTAGAGGTAGTCCTTGTAGGTGCACGTGAATCTGTGAGGCGTGTAGTTCGTGACGTGGTATATCTTCCTGGTGTCGCTATCTGATCTGAACTCGAAGACCTGCGGTCTGAACTCTGTCATTGTCTTGCTTGCCAGGTCGATTTTGACCAGCCTCAACACTTCTCTTTTGGCCATATTTCATCAGCATATATTATATATGCCAATCCCGTTATATTAAGTCTTTCGCCGATAATCACGTTTCGATATTCCGACATATGTCGATAAAAGGCCAAAACTGGCAATGAATAGGGCTTTTAATATCGAAAGGTTTAAGAAACAAGTGTTGCCTTTAGTAATCGGGGACGGCAGAGATTCTGAAAGAAAAATATCCCATAAAAGCTAGACCTTTCCTCAAAACTTCATAAATATGTATAGATATATGTTGTTTTTTCTTCCTAAAATTTTCTCTGCACCCCGCATCCGATGTTATTTGGGGTCTAGTTGCGTGAAGGGGAAGGATATGAGAAAAAAATGGTAATCCCAAAGCTCAGCCTTTCCTTTCATGCTAGACTACCATCTCCTATTACATATGCATGCTTATAAATGCCTTTTCATAAACCATATTTTTATGTTATATATAAGATTTATAGCATATACTGTATCGAATAAAAAACTTAAAACAATGGCGGACCCGCCCCCGCCCGTCCGCTAACATAAAACCGTTAACATAAAAACCGAGCCATGAAAACCGTCTTGGGCCTAGAAGTGACTTTCCATAAGAGAAGGGGCTTTTATCGCCAAGATTATATGATATGGGATTCATAAAAAAGTAGGCACGGAAAAGAGAGACGAGCGACTATTTACGGGAAAATAACCGTATGGTTTTTGGCATATGATTTTTTGGTTACCGTATGAAAATCCATTTGCGGTTTTTCTTCCAGGGAAAATGCTTCAAGAAGCAGTCTTTGCAATTGACGCCTCCATAAATCTTGACTCCTTCCTTTACAGGTTTTTTGCAGAAATAGCACCTTTCCATGAAATCATATCCTTGTCAAAATGTCTTAATAGGCGAGCCGTATGCGAGTCTGGCGGGGGGCCTTAGTCCTCATACTCGTTTTTTGTCCAGTTAGTCCAGGGGAGCTTCAAACCAGACCGTGGCTCGCGATTGTAGTTTTAAGATGACGATAGAGGCAGAATTGGAGGAAACTGCTACAATCAGAGTTTTAAATGTCCCACTAAACGGAGTCGAACCGCCGAAGATAACAGTGAGACCAGTACTCTTGCCGAGTTTAACTAAGACAATAAGAAAGAAGATTAACTCCTTGCTTATGGATTCACAATATGCCCAATGTGATCAGTGTTTAATTCACTGCAGACGAAGTAGTTCTACATGTCCAGGCGAACCGAGTTGCAGTTTATCTGCAGGAATTTGTAGAGCTTTGGTCTTTGTCTGAATTCGGCCCCCACTACTTGTCGGGAGTTCAAGACAACAGCAACAACTTTTCTGCTTGCGTCAGTGCAACTATTTACGCCACAATACTCGATTGCTTTCAGTCCGGCAATCTATCTCTTGTGAGTGCGTGTGTTCCCAAGCTTTAATCTTCTTAATTTTTTAGTGTTTTCTTGCTGATTTCTATGTCATCTCCAAAAAGGACATCTTTAACACTACAACATATGAATGAAATGTCTTATTTGCCATATCTTTAAAAGCAAGAGCAAAGTAGTAAAGGTCATTATCATAGTCCCGTTCATAGTCAAAATATGTATTTGGGTCACAATTTATGGGTTGAATTACTTATTAAGAGTTGCCTAATATGACTTCTTTGTGGCTTTACTAGTATAGAATCGGAGAAACTAGCTGATAATGTCTTGCTTTGTTTCCAACATCGCACCCCGTTCTCTTACTGATATTATATAAATATTTTCTATATCTATAATTTTGCCAAAGTGCCAATTTTGCTCTTAAACCCTTGGTGCAGTGTCTAAAAAAGCTCTTAAATATATGAATCTGTATTCTGTTTGCCATGAAACTATATGAGTATCAGGGTAAGGAACTATTTAATAAATACAATATTTCAGTTCCAAATGGTAAGCTAGTAAAAGATAAATCTGATTTTTCTGATTTGAAATTTCCTGCAGTTCTTAAAGCTCAAGTTCCTATTGGTGGCAGAGGAAAAGCAGGAGGCATTAAATCTGTTGAAAACATAAAAGATGCAAAAGATAAGTTATCAAAGATTTTGGGTATGGATATAAGAGGGTATACAGTTAAAAAAGTTCTAGCAGAAGAAAAAGTAGATATCAAACACGAATTATATCTAAGTATAACATTGGATCGCTCTAAAAGAATGCCATTAATTATGGCAAGTAGGGAAGGCGGCGTTGATATCGAAAGTGTTTCCGATGAAAAAATTTTCAAAGAGTGGGTAAATCCTTTAATTGGTATTCAACCATTTCATATTCGCAGCATTGTTTCCAAACTCAAGCTAGATAAAGAGGAAGGTAAAGAAGTTGCAAAGGTAATCTCAAATATTTATAAACTTTTTAGAGAAAACGATTGCGAGCTTGTTGAGATAAATCCTCTGATAATCTCAAAAAATAGTTCTGTTATTGCATTAGATTCAAAAGTAAACATTAATGATGATGCAATGTATCGTCATACTGACATTATCCCTGAACACGTTGAGCTTACACCTCTCGAAAAAGATGCTAAAGATAAGGGTATTGCATTTATTCAATTAGAAGGTAACATTGGTGTTATTGCAAATGGTGCAGGTCTTACTATGGCAACTCTTGATGCTCTTACCAATTACGAGGGTAAGGGTGGCGTATTTCTTGATTTAGGCGGAACAGATGATCCTGAAAAAGTAAAACAAGCTTTTGCACTTATGAAAAAGGCAAAGCCAAAAGTAATATTTTTAAATCTTTTTGGTGGAATTACCCGTTGTGATACAGTTGCAAAGGGTGTTAAGGATGTTATAACAAAAGAAGGAATAGATTGTCCGGTAATCACACGTATTAAGGGGTGTAATGAAGATATTGCAAAAGACATTTTGAAGGATGCTGGGCTTATTACAGGGACAACCTTACAGGATGCAGCTCAGAAATCTTCTGATATGGCGAGGTGACTTAAAAATGGCAATTTTTGCAGATAAAAATAATAAAGTTTTGGTTCAAGGGGCAACTGGTCATCAAGGTGTTTTTCATATTAATGCTATGAAAGAATTTGGAACAAACGTTGTTGCTGGAGTTACTCCTGGTAAAGGAGGCCAAGAGGTTCATGGTGTTCCAATTTTTAATAATGTTTTTGAAGGAGTAACGGAAACAAAAGCAAATACCTCACTAATATTGGTACCTGCCCGATTTGCTAAAGATGCAGTTTTTGAAGCCCTTGATGCGGGTATCAAAACTCTTGTAGTAATTACCGAAAATATTCCTTTCCATGACGCCATGGAATTTGTTCATTATGCCAAATACAAAAATGCAGTTTTAATTGGTCCAAATTGTCCTGGAATTGCAAGTCCAGGTAAAACCAAAATTGGAATTCTACCAGGTCAGATATTTTTAGAGGGAAATGTTGGCGTTGCAAGTAGATCTGGAACTCTTACCTATGAAATAGTAAATTCCCTAACAGAAAAGGAAATTGGGCAAAGCACATGTGTTGGCCTTGGTGGCGATCCTATTATTGGTACAACCTTTATTGATTCACTTAATGCTTTTGAAAAGGATCCGGAAACAAAATCAATCGTGCTAGTGGGGGAAATCGGAGGTACTGCTGAAGAGGAAGCAGCAGATCACATCAGAGAAAACATCACAAAACCAGTTTTTGCTTTTATTGCAGGAAGAACTGCTCCTTCTGGTAAGCGCATGGGACATGCTGGGGCAATTATTGCACGTGGAAAAGGTACAGCTGAGTCAAAAATTAAGGCTTTTGAAATGGCAAATGTAAAAGTGGCAAAGTTTCCAACTGATATTGCTGATCTTCTTGAAAAATAAGGGTTATATCTTTAATGTCACTTTAGAGTCAAACTTTAGATTCAAGAATTTAAATATTGTTTTTTTGTTGATATTTTATTATCTATAAGTTTTAAATACCCACATTTGATTTAAAATATTGGAGGAGGTTACATAGTTGAGTAGAAGGTCTCTTGCATTTGGATTATGCTTCTTGTTGATATGTTCTGTATTTATTCCTATGAGTCTGGGATTTAATGTCAAGGTTTCAAAGATAGAGAAACTTATAAGATTTGGTGATAGTAATACACTTTATGTAGGTGGCAGTGGTCCAGATAATTATACCAAGATTCAGGATGCAGTAAATGATGCTTTGGATGGAGATATAGTATTTGTTTTTGATGATAGTTCACCATATAAGGAATTAGTGGTAATTGGTAAGTCTATTAATCTGATTGGTGAGGATAGGGATACTACTGTTATTGATGGTGATTATAAAGGAACTGTTGTTGATATTCAGGCAGATGGTGTAACGGTCAGTGGTTTTACATTAATAAATTGTAACAGAATTAATAATTGGCAGTATAATGTTATAAAAATAATACGGCATAACAATGTTATAATAAAAAATAATATAATATCTACCGGTCCTTGGGATTTGTTTCCTCCATGGGTTGCTGGTGTTTATCTCAAAGACTCTTCAAATAATCTTATCCAGAATAATATCATATTTGATGATAGTGATGCTGTGCCAACAGCAGGAATTGAGATTCATGACGGTTCTTCTTTAAATAATGTCTCAGGAAATGAAATATATGGATATACTGAAGGTTTAGGATTAGATGCAAATGATAATATAATTTATGGTAATAATATCCATCATAATTCTTATGGTATTGATAATCACGGTGATGGTAATAAAATCATCAATAATATTGTGACCAATAATCTGTGTGAAGGTATAAGAAATGATCGTGTTTCCAATATCTTAATTTCAGGAAATACTATTATTTATAATGGACATGGTATTGAATTTGACAATGGAATAGCGATAGTCCAAGGTTCAAATAATCAAATAATAAATAATTACATATCAAATAACAATCCGACAGGTATATTTCTATTAATTTCAAAAAACAATCTTATAACAGATAACCGTATTTCAGATAACAAATTAGGTGTGTATGCTGATTTTGCATACAAAAATACTATTTCTGGAAATAATTTCATCGGCAATAATAGAAACGCATATTTTGATTCTGAATATTTTCTGATTCATAGAAACACATGGGATAATAATTATTGGAGTGATTATAAAATTGGGAGATTCTATTTGATTGGTGGCACTGTTTATTTTCTTGGTTTCATATTTTTTTCATTGCCTTGGTTTCAGATTGATTGGCATCCAGCAAAAGAACCATATGATATAGGAATCTGAAATTAAAATCTTAAATCCAATAAATAAAGAATCGTCAATTTTGAAATAACCTTACTTATACTTTTGTGCAACTTGTATATATGCGGCTCTAAATGGTATTCCCTTTTTTACTAACTGCATTACTTTATTTGTTGAATAAATCTCTTCAGTTAATGCTTCTTTACATTTTCCCACATTTACTCGAATGTTATCAATTATAATTTTCATAATTTCTAGGCTATCTTTTGTAATAGATATTACACAATAAACTGGTTTTTTTGTAAGTTGCAAATCTCTATTATATCCAGATATAAGATTTGAAATAATATTTTTGACTTCAAACTCATGTGCAACAGTTTTATTATAATTTGCTCTAATTATTTCCAAAGCGTCTGGATTTTTTTTATGGGGCATTATTGAACTTCCGGTACATATATCTGAAGAAAGCTCAAAATATCCAAACTCTTGCATTGAAAACAACATTATATCTGATGCAATTTTATTGAGATCAAACATTATTTGATTTAACACATGAAGAATGGATGATTCAAATTTGCCTCTACTATTCTGAACATAAATAGGATTTTTTTGAATTCTGTTAAAATTTAGTTGTTTTGCTAAATATTTCCTATCAAGTTTAAGTGGTATACCATATCCTGCACCAGTTCCTAGTGGTAATTGATCTATGAGATTGAAAATATTATGTAACATCTGAATGTTATCATTCATCGATTCAATAAAAGCATCAGACCAAAGTTTAATTGATGAAGGCATTGCCTTTTGCATATGAGTGTATCCTGGAATTTCTACAAGTCCATACTTTTTTTTAAATTCATTTAATGATAAAATCAGATTTTTAACTAAAATTTCAATCGTTTTAATTTCATCTTTATAATAAAGCCTTAATGCTGTTATCACTTGATCATTTCTTGATCTCCCGGTATGAATCTTTTTACCAACATCTCCTAATTTTTTTACTAAATAATTTTCAATTGCGGTATGACAATCTTCATCTTCGATTTTAATTATAAAATTGCCTTTAGCTTCAAGTTTTATAATTTCTTTTAACACATTAATTATTTTTTTACATTCATCATCTGTTAAAATTCCGATTTTTTTAAGCATCTTTGCATGAGCAATGGAGCCGATACAATCATATTTTATGAGTTTTTGATCAAGTAAATAATCGGTTCCCACAGTGAATTTTTCAATTTTTTTATTTAGAGTGTTACCCTTTTCCCAGAGTTTCATTGACTTCCTCCAAATTGTTTTAAACGCAAGCCATTAATTTTGATAAATCCCTTTGCATCCTTTTGGTTAAATCCTCCTTCATTTTCCATGCTTGAAATATTTTTATTATAAAGTGAATATTTTGATTCACGCCCTGTGATTATAATGTTGCCCTTGTATAATTTTAGAAAAACTTTACCTGTTACACTCTCCTGGCTTTTATTTATTGCAGCCATCAAGAAATCCATTTCAGGTGAATACCAAAAACCATTGTAGATAAGTTTTCCAATTATTGGTGAAAATAATTGTTTAAGATGCATTACTTCTCTGTCAAGAGTTATACTTTCAAGGTCTTTATGGGCTTTAAATAATATTGTTCCAGCAGGTGTTTCATAAACACCACGAGATTTAATTCCAACAAATCTGTTTTCAACAATATCAATTCTACCTATTCCATTGGTTGATGCAAGGTCATTTAGATAAGAAAATTGTTTTAGTGGTCCAGTAATATCAATTTTGTCAGTAAGATTACTAACTTTTTTTGGTATTCCTTTTTCAAATTCTATACAAACATGAGTTTCTTTATCTGGCGCTTTTTTTGGTGAGTTAGTAAGAGTATACATTTCAAGATTTGGTTCGATACAAATATCCTCTAATTCACCTGATTCATAGGATTTATGCATTAAGTTTTCATCTGTACTATAAGATTTATTCAAACTAACATCAACTGCTATGCCTTCTTTTTTCGCATATTTTATTAAATCACTCCTTCCCTTAAATTGAGAAAGCCATTTTTCATCCTTCCAAGGGCTAATAATTTTAACATCTGGCATAAATTGCATCCATATTAGTTCAAAGCGCACTTGGTCATTTCCTTTACCAGTACAACCGTGAGCAAGAATATTTGTTCCTTCTTTTTTTGCAATTTCCACTTGTTTTTTAGCAATAATTGGTCTAGATAGAGCTGTTCCTAACAAGTATTGGTCTTCATAAATAGCATTTGCCTTAATTGCTTGAAAGACGTAATTTTCAATAAAATCCTTTTTTAAATCTTCAATATAAACTTTTGTTGCACCTGTCTTTATTGCTTTCTTTTTTATTTGTTCAAAATCCTTTTTTTGTCCAACATCTCCAATATAAGCAATTACATCATAACCTTGGTTTTTTAACCATTTTAATATCACTGATGTATCAAGTCCACCGCTGTAAGCCAGTATTATTTTATTATTCATATCTAACTTTAATTGCTTTCTTTATTCTTTAATAATATTGGCTAATAAGAAACAAAATTGAACTAAATTGTTTTATTTAGAACAAATGTCTGATTTTAAACAAATAAGTTATAATAGAAACATTTATAATTAAAAAATGTTAATGCTTTTTTATGCCAACAACAACTGAATTAACAACCAAATATATTGAAGAGCATCCTAGTATAAAAGATTGTCTAAAGCATGGGATAATTAATTACTCAAAGCTATCAAGAATTATTGCAACAGAATTAAAAATTGAGAAAAAAACAAGTCTTGAAGCAATTCTTATTGCATGTCGTAGATATGAAGCAAAATTAAAAGACAAGGAGATTTTGGAAAATAAAATCTTAAATATTTTAAAAAAAAGTGAATTAGAAATAAAAAATAAGATAATTGTTGTGATAATTGATAAAAAAATCTACGAAGAAAAACTTATTCAAATAGAGAAAAAAATACGAAAAACTGCAGATTTATTTTATGCAATTGAAGGAACAAAAGTTTTTACAATAATTTCATCTGAAAAATATCTTGAGGAATTTAAGAAAGTATTTGAAAAAAATATTATCAAAATCAGGAGAAACTTGGCAATAATAACAATTAAAAGTCCAAAAGATTTAGAAAACACACCAGGTGTGAATGCCTATATCTTTTCAATGTTTGGTGATCATGGAATAAACATAGTTGAACAGATGAGCTGTTGGACAGATACAATTATTGTTATTTCAGAAGAAAATATCCCAATTGTAATGAATTTTTTAAAATTTACTTAAATGAATCTTTAATTCTCTCTATTGCCTCATCAATTTTTTCTAAAGTTGTTGCATAGGAAAAACGTAAATATCCTTCACCATAAGGACCAAAAGCTGTTCCTGGAAGACAAGCAACGCCTGCATTAAAAAGTAAATGATCGGCACACTCTTGAGAGTTCATACCTGTTTCTTTGATATTTGGAAATGCATAAAATGCTCCTTTAGGATATAAACAACTAAAACATGGTATAGTATTCAAACCTTTTACAATTCTATCTCTTTTTTCTTTAAATCTTTTCATCATATGAGAAATAAAACTTTGATCTCCAGTTAATGCTTCAATTCCTGCCCATTGAGTAAAATCTGCTGTACAAGAAATTGCAGAAACCAAAAAATCTTGAAGTCTTACTACTATTTTTTTAGGTGCAACCATATAACCAAGTCGCCAACCAGTCATAGCATAATATTTAGAAAAGCCATCTAAAAGCACACTTCGGCTCTTTGCTTTATCTCTTGCTGTTGGTGTAAAATGATCTGTTTCATATGTCATCTTTGAATATATTTCATCTGAAATTATGAATATGTCATTATCTTCAGCGATTACTGCAATTTCCTCAAGCTCAGATTTTTTTATAACTGAACCAGTAGGATTTTGAGGAGAATTAACAATTATGAGCTTTGTTTTATCGGTGATCTTTTTTTTAATGTCATCTGGATTCATACGAAATTCATTTTCTTCAAGTAATGGAATAAGGACACCTTTTGCTCCCAAAAAAGAGGTAACTGATCCATAGGTTGGATAACCTGGATCCTGATAAATGACTTCATCACCTGGATTTACTGTTGCCAACATCGAGAAAAAAATACCAGGTTTTAAACCAGGAGTAATAACAATCTGATCAAGATTGGGTCTAAAACCTCGTGATTTTTCAACTTCTGCTTGCACAGCTTTTCTAAGTTCTAAAATACCAATTGAAGGAGTATAATGGGTTTTTTTATTTTCAATTGCCTTAATTCCTGCACTTGCGATATTATTAGGTGTTTCCATATCTGGCTCACCTATTTCAAAATGTAGAACGGTTTTACCCTTTCTTTCTAATTCTTGAGCCTTTGCAAGAACTTCAAATGCTGCCTCACCATAGATTCGAGTTGCTCCTTTACTTAATTCAGGCATACCTTCACACTCAAATTATTCCTTTTCCATATTCTTCTAACCCAAGCTCTTTAAGTTTAACTTTTTTTGGGATTCCATTTTCATCCCATCCTCGAAGCATATAATATTCCTGCAAGCTCTTTAAAAATTCTTTTTTCTTAATTTTCACTCCTTTTGCAGGTCCCTTAGTAAAAGAATCATTAAAAATTCTTGGAGGTAACATATCTTCTTCAGGGTCAAGTCCTTCTCTTAAATTAAAAAGTCTAATAAGATTCCAAATTCTCTCACCACATTTTAAATAGCTTTCAACTGTATGAGTAAAACCAGTTGAAAGGTTCCACATATCAACACAATTTTCTTCAGAAATAGGAGCAAAATCACAAAGAACCAATGAAAAAAATGCTGCCCGTTCATCTTGAACTTCTTTTACAATATTAGCCTTATTTTCAAATGAAAAACGATTAAATTCAGGAACATAAAGCTCTGCTTTTACAGTCCAAGCTCTTTGATGGCAAGCACCTCTATCAGAAGTTGCATATGCAAGGGCCATACCAAACACTCCGCGTGGGTCATAACCAGGAATTTCAAGTCTTTTACAATGAACGGCAAAATCTATTGATTTATCTCCGAGTTTTTCAGACGCTTCTTTTACACCTTCTGCTAAAATATCAGATAATTTTGTTTTTCTAAAAGCGATATCCTCAATTAATCTGGCAAGTTGCTTTGGTTTTCCCCATCCTATATTACTACCACTTAAATCATCAATAGAAATGATATTTTTTTCATAAGCTTCAATAGCAAAACCCAATACACCTCCTAATGAAATAGTGTCCATGCCAAGCTCATTACATCTACTGTTTAGATATGCTATGTCTTCAATGGAAGACATTCCAAGATTTGATCCCATAAGGGCAATTGTTTCATACTCAGGTCCAACTAAAGTTGTTCCTTTAAAAGGACCAGATTTAACAGAAGATTTATTCCAACAAGCAATTACACAATTAAAACAGGCTCCACCTTTATCAACAATGTTTTTTTGCATGCTTTCTGCATTAATTTTCTCACCATGTTCAAAATTTCCTTCTTGATAATTACGAGTAGGAATAAAGCCTTCAGAATTTACTACATCAACCCAATAAGGAGTTCCAAATTTTCTTCTTTTTGGAACAAAATCATTTTCTTGAATCTGTTTTAAAACTTCATTTGCCTTTTTTTTAAATTCTACTGGATTATGAATTGGAATTTTTTCTGAACCTTTTAAAGCAATTGCTTTTAGGTTTTTAGACCCCATTACAGCCCCAGTTCCAGCTCTACCAGCATGTCTGTGACCATCAAAGGTAATTGCAGAAAACTTTACAAGATTTTCTCCAGCAGGGCCAATTACTGCAGTTCTAGACTTACCTAAATTTTCTTGAAGCCAATTATGTGTTTTAATACATTCCTTTCCCCAAATTTGACCTGCATCTTTGAATTCAACTTTAAGATTGTTTATTATTACAAAAATGGGTTTTTTTGATTTACCTTTAACTATAATGAAATCCCAACCAGCTTTCTTCATTTCCATTGCAAAAAAACCACCAAAATGTGAATCTACAAAAAGACCGGTTTGAGGTGATTTTGTAACAACGGTTCCACGGCCAGAAGTTTGTGCTAAAGTTCCAGTTAGAGGACCAGTTGAAAAAATTAAAAGATTATCGGGTGATAAAGGATCTGAACCAACTAGGAGTCTATCAAATAAAATTTTTGCACCAAGTCCTTTTGCTCCAATAAAATTTTTTGCATCTTTAAGGTTTGTTTGTTCAGTATTTGAAAGATTTTTTTCTAGATCAATAGTTAAAATCTTTCCGGTGTAACCATCACTCATATTTATCATTCCTCTAAGTTTTTCTATTTATTTCTAAAAGATCAATTAAAAGAGCAAAACCAGTTTCCCGGCGGCCAGCACCTGGTCCAACAATTGTTACTGGTCCTAGCTCATCAGTATAAAATGTTAATGCATTTGTTGCTCCACTTACACCTGATAAGGGATCATCAAGAGGAAGTTTTTCTGGCCAGACTTTAGCAATAACTGAGCCATCTGGCTTAATTTCAGCACTACCTATTAATTTCCATCTTTTACCTTCTTCTTTTGCCTTTTCAACATCTTGTATAGTAATATTTGTAATGCCCTTTCTTTCTACATCCTGCCAAGTAATTTTTTTTCCCAAAACAACATTTGTTAAA
The DNA here is from genome assembly GCA_964346655.1 of uncultured Thermoplasmatales archaeon. Taxonomy (GTDB): domain Archaea; phylum Thermoplasmatota; class E2; order DHVEG-1; family DHVEG-1; genus CAYFVP01. The sequence continues at coordinate 36,459 of CAYFVP010000134.1, read as the reverse complement.
ATCACCACTTTTCCAAGTGCATCTAGTCCTTCCACATCACCAGTAGGATCTGCTTCAGCATAGCCTAAATCTTGTGCTTTTTTCAATGCTTTTTCATAAGACATTCCCTCTTCCATCTTTGAAAGTATAAAATTTGTAGTGCCATTTAAAATTCCCTTAAAACTATTAATATTATTACCTGCAAGAGTAAATTTAGCTAGATTTATAACTGGAGTACCTGATAAAACTACGCCTTCAAAACCATAATAGACCTTATTTTGCTTAGCCAATTTTAAAAGATCTGAAACTTGTTTAACAACAGGACCCTTATTTGATGACACAACGTTTTTTCCTGATTGTAATGCAGTTTTTATATGAGTAAGAGCAGGTTCTCCTGTTTTAACATCAGTATATGTTACCTCGATAATTGTATTAGCAGAAGTATCTTTGATTGTTGAAATACTATCAAGTCCCTTTATGCCAGTTGGATACTCATCTAATTTTTTTCCAGATTTTAAAAGATCAAGGACTTTTTTCATATCAAGTCCATCTTCATCATATACCGAACCCTTCATAATATCAGATATTGCAACAACAGAATAATTGAAACCATACTTTTCTGCAAGTGTATCTTTTTTTTCAATTAATATCTCAGTAAGCCCTTGTCCAACTGTACCAAAACCAATGAATGCCAATTTGAAATGCATAAAATCAACCTCTATGGTGTAAATTAGGTGCCGCAATAAAAGATAATCCATTTTCTGTTAGGGCTTTAGCAGTATTATTTATTGCTTCATGTTTGTCTAAATAATTTTGCATAAGAGAAGGCATAAGGTCTCTTTCTTCGATTTCAGATTTAGGAAGGAAATAATCTAGGATATCACTTGGATGGTCTCTTTTAGAGTCAATATCAATTTCTCCGCCTTCATGCTTGGCACTAATATTTTTAACTTTTGATGCAATTTCAATAAGTTCTTTTCTTCTATCATATGGCTGTATAACTATACTTTTCCAGGTCTCAAGAATATGGTGTTCAAATCTGACAAAATTATCTAAACCAAGTGCATTTCTTATGCTACTGCTCATTTCAATAGTGTTATTGTTTACTGAATTAGAAAAGTTAAAACCAATAAGTGAAGTTGATCCGTCCTTTCTTGAAAATAATCTTGCAGCTAAAAGAGTCCAAAAAATAGCATATGGATTGTCATTTCCCATAAAAACTGAAATTTTAAATTCAATATCAATTCCAAGTTTATGAATAAGATATCCTAATAAAATAGTTCCAGGGTTAATATTTAATACTTGTTTAACTCCATAGTTCGTATAATAATATAAAAATTCATCAACCCACCTTAGAGGATAATCATTTGGTTGACCAACACCTCCGAAATAACCAGTAATTGTTTCTGGTCCTCCTAGGTGAACATTAGATCCATCAGTTCCTTTAGTATCCAAAGTTTCACACCAACTAGCTCCTATTATCTGCATAGCTGCTGATATTGCAAGTAGATCATTATCGTCTTCTTGTTCTTTCATACATCGTACTCTTATAAAACGGCCAGGCATTAATTCACCTTTTTCAACTGCTTGACGAGCTTCTTTCATAAAAAAAGAAAAATACTGACAAGCACTTATCTCTAGAGTAACTGCAAAATCCTCATTGAAATCTATTTTTTCTGCCTTATCTTCCAAAATCTTTTTTCTATAGTCATCTACTGTAATAAAAGATCTTTTGTTTTTTTGTTCGATAAGCCATTCTAAGTCCTTGACATAAGGGGAATTTTTTTCTTTTAACCTTGCTATTAAATTTTCTACTTTACCTGCTTCTCTTGCTTTTTGATTAATCTTTTCTGGTCCACCATATTTTTCAACAATTTCAATAAAATCATCGATAAGTTTGTTTTTTGGGTCTAATAAAAAAGAGTTTATTTCATCAAGCCTTTTTCTATCTATAGCTAATTTATTACGGATATTAAGTGGCATAAGTATTTCCTCTCCCGAAGTAAATATAATTTAGAGTTTCGCAGACAACATAAGATATTATTTTAAAAGTGTTTGGTTTTATAAACGTAAAATTTTAAATCTATTTGTGTATAGTTATGAAGATTAATATGATAATTTCTCAATTAAGTATAGCACCTGTCGGAAAAGGAATTAGTCTTAGTAAATATGTAAAAATCGCCTTAACTGTACTTAAAAAAAATAACATTAAATTTAAAATAAATGATATGGGAACTATAATAGAAACTAAAGATCTCCAAACCCTATTTATGATTGTTAAGCAAGCCCATGAAGCTGTAATTAGCTCAGGGGCAAAACGAGTTATCACAGAATTGAAAATAGATGATAGACGAGATAAGGATGTAAAGATTGGAACTAAAATAAAATCAGTTCAATAATTATCTCTATTATTCAAAACAGTTATATGTAACATCTTCATTCCGAGGTTCGGGGCGTATTACCATGTCAGCGAAAGCTTTAGTTGAAATAGTATTTCATGGTCGTGGCGGACAAGGTGCAGTGACAGCAGCAAACTTACTAGTTGCAGCTGCTCTGAAGGATGGAAACAAAGGTGTCCAAGCCTTTCCTTTTTTTGGAGCTGAAAGACGTGGTGCTCCTGTACGTGCATTTGCACGAATTTCAGAAGAAGAAATAAATCTTAGAAGTGAAATTTACACGCCCGATATTGTTATTGTTCTAGATGAAAGTATTATGGATATTGTTGATGTTTTAAAAGGATTAAAAAAAGATGGTAAAATATTAATCAATACAACAAAGAAACCAGAGGATTTCAATTTTTCAAATAAATATTCTGTTGCAACTATCGATGCAACAGGTATTGCATTAAAACATGAAATTCTAGTTGGTGGAATACCTGTTGTAAACACACCTATTCTTGGTGCAGTTCCAAAAATTCTTGATAGAGTAAATTTAAAATCAATAAAAGACACAGTCAGAGGAAAATGGAAAGATGACCTTGCTACTAAAAACGTAAAAGCAACTCAGGAGGCATATGATCAAGTTGAGGTGAAAAATTGAAAAAATACGATGTTACTACTACAATTTCTTATCCTAAAAAAGGTGCTATGGGCAAGACAGGCAACTGGAGGGTTTTTAAGCCAATTTTAGATAAAAAAAAGTGCGTTAAATGTTTACGATGTTGGATATTTTGTCCTGAAGCAACCATTATAAGAAATAAGGATGACACTGTTGATATTGATTATGTCTATTGCAAAGGTTGTGGGATTTGTGCAAATGTGTGTAAAGTAAAAGCAATTATTATGGATCGGGAGGCAAAAAAGAAATGACAACTGTTATGATAGATACCGGGAATTATATCGCTGCAAAAGCTGCTGTCATGGCTAAACCAGATGTTGTTGCAGCTTATCCAATTACTCCTCAAACTACGTTGGTTGAAGGTATTGCTAACTATCGTAATTCAGGAGAATTCAAAGGTGAATATATTTGTGTAGAAAGTGAGCACTCTGCCATGGCTGCTTGCATTGGTGCTAGTGCAACAGGTGTAAGAACATTTACTGGAACATCTTCGCATGGACTCTTACTTATGCATGAGATGCTTCATTGGGCAGCTCTTGCTCGACTCCCAGTTATAATGTGTAATATTAATCGTGTTATTGGTCCTGGTTGGAATATTTGGGCTGATGAAAATGATTCCATTTCACAACGTGATACTGGTTGGATTCAATTTTATTGCAGTAGTAACCAAGAGATTTTTGATACAGTAATTCAAGCTTTTAAATTAGGTGAAAATTTAAATGTTTCATTACCTGTAATGATATCTTATAATGCCTTTATTTTGTCTCATACTTCAATGCCTGTTTATGTTCCAGATCAGAAAGAAATCGATGAATTTCTCCCTAAAAGAAAACCCAAATGGATTCTTGATGTCGATAATCCCATTACTTTTGGAAATATCATTCTTCCTCATGAGTATGAAAAGGTTAGAAAAGAAATGCATGAAGCTCAAGAAAACGCAAAGAAATTAATTCCTGTAATTACAAAAGAATGGAAGAAAAAAATTGGTAGATTTCATGGTGATCTTATTGAATATTATAAGTGTGATAACGTTGATTATATCCTTCTTTCTATGGGTGCGATTGGTGCTGAAAGTAAAGTTGCTATTGATAAACTCCAAAAAGCAGGTATTAAGGTTGGTCTAGCAAGAGTTCGTGCTTTTAGACCATTTCCAGTTGAAGAAATATTAAGTCTTAGTAAAAATGCTGATTTAATTGTTATAGATAGAAATATATCAGTTGGTCTTGGTGGAGCCTTATTTAATGAGATCAAAGGTTCACTTTATGGTAAAACACATGCAAATGTTTATGGTTTTATTGCAGGTCTTGGTGGAAAAGACGTTGTTTATAGTGACATTGAAAAAATGTGCAAGAAAGCAATTGATGGAAAGGTAAAAGATCATCAAGTTTGGTATGGCCTGGAGGAAGTGTAGTTATGGCAATTAAAGATATTCCAACAGAAGAGTGTTATATTCCTGGTAGTGCTGCTTGCCCAGGTTGTCCTGCAACTATGGCTATGCGTATAGTTTTTAAGGCTATTGGTAAAAAAATGGTTATGATTGTTCCTGCTTGTTGTACAGCAGTTATAGAAAGCCTCCATCCACATACATCTTTTGATATTCCAACAATGAATATTGCATTTGAGGCAGCAGCAGCTGGTGCTAGTGGAGTTGAGGCAGGACTTAGAATGCAGGGTAAATCAGATATTACTGTCGTTGCATGGGCAGGTGATGGTGGAACCTATGATATCGGAATTCAGGCTCTGTCTGGTGCTCTTGAACGTAATACCAATTTTATCTACATTTGTTATAACAATCAAATATATTCAAATACAGGTATACAACGTAGTGGTGCAACTCCTTATGCGGCCTGGACTACAACTACAGTTGGGGGAAAAACTGAATTTAGAAAAGAGATGGGAGAAATAATTCAAGCTCATCATATTCCTTATGCAGCACAAGCATGTGTTGGTTATCCAGAAGATCTTTATAATAAGGTTAAAAAAGCAAAGGGAATCAAAGGTCCAAAATATATTGAAATCTTGGCACCGTGTCCGCCAGGTTGGCGATTTGCTATGGAAAAAACAGTTGATATGGGACTTCTTGCAGTTGAAACAGGAGCTTGGGCTCTTTATGAATATGAAAATTATAAAGTTACCTTTAATGGTAAAAGTAAACTTATTTTAGAAGGGAAAATTCAACTCAAACCTATTGAAGAGTGGATTAAATATCAAGGAAGATTTAGACATCTTTTTATACCAAAAAAGGATGATAAAAGGTTAAAGGCTCTTCAAGATCATATTGATAAAATATGGGAAAGATATAGATCGTGCTATTTGTAAACCAGGAGTGTGAAAAAATATGAAGGAGGCTGTAATAAATGCTTGTAAAGGAAATGGTGAAACAGAGCCTCCCCCTGATGATTTTTTGCGGTATTGGTGCAATACTTGCTGGAAGCACTTTTGGTGCAATGGTGGATTTAATTAGAAAAATTCCGGGTCTTATTGTAATAATTCCTGCAATAATTGCTATGCGTGGAAATATTAGTACTGCTTTTGGTTCTAGACTTGGTTCTGCTTATCATTTGGGTGTTATTAATGCAGACAACTTATGGAATAAAGAGCTCATTGAAAATATAAAAGGCAATCTTTTTTTGAGTTTTTTTGTTTCAATAATAATTGGAATACTATCATATTTAACATCTTTTTTATTAAATGTTTATCCTGATCCTGTTAAAATTATTTTAATTGTTCTAATTGCAGGTGTAATATCTGCAATAATTCTAACTTCAATGACTATTGGTATAATATATCTTGTTTTCAAACGTGGTTATGATCCAGATAATATCACAGGACCTGCTCTTGCAACATTTGGTGACATTATTACAATGCTTTGTATTTTTGGTAGTGGAATTTTTGTGGAGGCAATTTTATGATTTATAGTTGGAAAAAGATTGTTAAACATGGCCTACCGCTACTTACAATTACCCTTCTTATCGAGGTTTTTGCTGGCCAAATTCTCCAAGGAAAACAAGAAGCCCTTCTTTTATTTCCTATTTTTCTTATTTCTATCCCTGTCATTAATAGTGTTAGTGGTAACATTGGTAGTATTCTAGGTGCTCGTTTAGCATCTGGACTTCATGTTGGTTATATTAGCTTAAGTTTGAAAGATAAAGAAATGCATGATAACCTTTTTATTTCAATTTTAATTGGAATTTTTACTTATTTTATCCTTGCGATAGTTATTTATTTGATAGCAGTATTTGGAGATTTAACAACAGAGGATATAGCCTTGATAGAATTCATTGCTATTATTGTATTAACAGGTTTTTTACTGATAAGCATTGTTGCTTTTGTAAGTGTTTTTACTGCTTTTATTTCTTTTAAAAGAGGGTTAGATCCCGATGATATGATCGCGCCAGTTGTAACAACTATTGGAGATTTTATGGGAATTGTATTTTTGTTTTTTATTCTTGGAATTTTTGGAGTTGGATTATGACTGAAAAAAAGAAAATAAGATTATTTGGAAAACTACAGAGACCTCCAAAAGAAAAATGGAAAAAAGAGGAATTTAGTGAGCTTGAGTATAAACCTGTTACAGTAAAAGAATTACTCACTGAAATGAAAGATATATCAGAACTTATTATTGATCTTGCCTATTCTGCAGTTTTGTTTGATAATGAAGATATCGCTGAAGAGGTAAAATATCTTGATGTCCGTATGGATAAGCTAAATTATGATATCAGAATGATGGCTATGATGGCAGCAAGAACTAAGGAAGATGCTGAACAATTAGCAGGTATTTTGCAAGTAGCAGAAGCTGCAGAAACAATATCAAATGCCGCTGGTGATATTGTAAATCTACTTTTAAAGGAAAAAACTGGTCCAATTTTACCAAAAATTTTAAAGAAAGCTGATGAACAGCTTTTTAGAATTAAGGTATCAAGTGACTCTAAAGCTTGTGATAAAAAATTAGGGTATCTTAGAGTTGAATCTGAGACAGGTATGAGAATTATTGCTATTCGTCGAGGTGAATGTTGGATATATAATCCTCAATCTGATACTAGTATTCAAGCAGATGATAGGCTTATTTCCCGTGGAACAGAGGAGGGATATAAGGAATTAAGCAAGTTTTTACAAGGGGAATCGGAGGTGCTTGATTGACAAGAAAAACAGTGGAAGAATTAGTTCTTGAAATAAAAGATAAATCAGAGCTCATGATTGATCTTGCTTATTCATCCTTACTATATGATAATTCTACAATTGCAAGGGAAGTGTATGACCTTGAAGATCTTTTAGATAATCTTTATAAAAATCTTCAAAAGCTCACCCTTGAACAAGTTGAAAATAAAAAACTTAGTGTAAATGACGCATTATCTGTTTTACGTTTAGGAGAAGCTGGAGAACAAATTGCAGATGCTGCACAAGAAATTGCTGATGTTGAATTAAGAGATGTGGAATTGCATCCCATTTTAAAATTAAGTATTCGTGAATCTGATGTAGTTATTACTAGAGTTCAAGTAAGTGAAAAATCAATTCTATCTAAAAAAACATTAGGTGAATTGAAACTTGCAAGTGAAACAGGAATGATGGTTATTGCTATGAGACATGGTGACCGATGGTTATATGGTCCTAATAAAAATACCAGAATTGACTCAGGGGATATTCTCTTTGCAAGAGGTCCAGAAGATGGGGAAAGGCATCTAATTGAACTTGCAACTGGCATTACACACAAAATATGATTTTATATTTGTGCAATTTTAATAACTTAAATAGAAATTTATTTATATTAAAGACAATTTATTTAATTAATAAACTAAATTATGTCAAATATTGATGTCATATGCGAAAAAAGATAATTGTAATTCTATTTATAATACTAACAATTATTTATATAATAGTTGGCGCCTTGCTTTTTTTAAATATTCAATTAATGGATGCACCAGAGATTATCATAAAAATTGAGGTTTCTGAAATAGGTCCAGAAAATGCAATTTTACATACAAATTTAGATATTGATAATCCAAATGGCTTTGAAATTGTAGCAAAGAATCTTTTAGTAGTAACAACAACTCCAGAGGGATTTGAAGTAGCCCGCGCATTAATTGAAGGAGGTAACATTGGTGCCTATGAAAAGAAAACATTTACAAAAGACCTTATTGTTGCATTTAATGGTCATAGCCCCAATACACTTACAAGTAAAATTTCAGGTGAAGTAGGGGCAAGCATATTATTTATTCAAAAAACAATTCCATTAAACATTGGTATTATAACTTCATTAGAAAAAATAATAGATGATCTAGTAGCACCAAGTATGAATGTTTTTGTTGAGGTTGTAGATATAAAAACTGAAGGTATTGAAATAAATGCAACAGTAGATGTTTATAATCCTAACTCTTTTGAAATCTTAATAGATGATATTTCAAATGATATTGAAACTGAATATGGAAAAAAGATTGGAAAAATTAATGTTATTGGTGGAAAAATTCCTGCAAAAGATTCCTTACAAATAAAGGGCAATGGCTCAATGCTTCTTGAAGCATTTAATACTGAAATGGTAATTTTAAACCTTAGTGGAAATATTAGTGGAAGGATTGCTGGTTTTGAAAAAAACCTATCATTTGATATTGAAAGTAAGATTGTAATACCTGATATTGAAGAATTAGTTTTTTCAAAAGATAAGCCTACAATTCTATCAATCAAGATTCAGGGTAAATTTACCTTAAGGGGTTATCTTTTTGAAATCTTTATGGAGATAGATAACACATACAAAGTAGACATAATATTTAGAAATACTACTTGCGAAATTTATCTAGTTAAAGATGATGATTTTAGATTTATTGGGGAATGTGAGAGATTTGAGGATATCATAGTCGAATCCGGAGAATCAGATCTTTCTGAATGTGAAATACTTGTTCCATATTCTACGTTCTTTTCTATATACCGAGGAACAGATTGGATTATGAATGCAGTCTCTTCTGAGATTTCAATTAAAGGTGTGAACCAATCAATTTTATTTGAAATAAGAGGCTATCAGGATATTAATATAATAACCTAATTTTTTTTAAACTATTCTTCTAAAATTCGTGCACCACCTTCATCAACACTACAGACATAAACCTTCCCATATGCAGATAGGACTTTGCATAGTTCATCTGTATTACCCATTGCAAATACAGAATTACCAAGCATGCACATGCTAGCCATACCAAAATTGTTTGCAGCTTCAATTGCATCAAGAACATGTTTATCAGCAATTTCAGTTTTTTTTGTAAAAGTTTGGGACAACGAAAATAGATTTTCAACAGAAGGATTTTCGATTATTTTTTTTATACAAAACTTACCATAATCAATAATCTTTGCAGACTTTTTTGGATCTTGTAAAATTTTTTTTGTTTCAAGTTTTTTACCAACAATGCATAAGACCAATTCAAATTTTCCAGGAATATGTTCAATCACTCCCCATGGAGGCAAACCTGCACTTTTACGTATTTCAATTCCGCCAAAACAACTTGCCATTACGTCTCCAAGTCCAGTTCTAAGTGTAACTTCTGCAAAGTGCGATGCTTTCATAGCTTCATTTTTTGAAACACCAATAATTTTTGCAAGTGCATATGTTGCACTTATTGCACTTGCTGCACTCATACCAAAACCTTGACCATAAGGAAGATTATTTTTAGTTTTAACAATGATTTTAAAAGGGTTTTCACCGATCAATAGTTTTAAAGCAAGTTTTGTAACAGGTGTATTTGTTTTTTTATTATTAATAAATGTAAAAATATTCTGAGTTGTAGAATTTTCAAGGGTAACTTCAGATAATGAACCCAATGTCAAGCTAATACCTGCGCCTCGAGAGCCAGACCTTGATAAATCCTGATTATAAATAGGTTCAAAAAAACCTGAAATGTGACCTGGTGCAAATGCAGTTGCTTTTAACATAATAAACCACTTTTATTTAATTGTATCAAGGATAAAATCTGATAGTTCAGATTTGTTTCCTTTTTTATGAACAATATTTCCTTTACTATCTAATATCCATATTTCATTTTTATCCTTTTCAAAACCTAAAATTGTATTACCAACAACAAAATCTAATTTATTTTTCTTTAAAAGATCTGATGATCTTTGTTTTATTTTATTTGTGTTTTCTTCAACCTTAAAACCTATTATTTTAGCTTTTGGAGCAAATGTTCTTAGCATAGAAATTGCCTTTGGTGCTTGAACTAATTCAATTTCAATTTTTTTATTGCCTGACGGAATTTTTCCCTTAACCTTTTTTGGTAAATAATCTGAAAGTGCAGCACATAAAATAATTATATCAAATCTTTTTATATCATTTGTTTTGAAAAGTTTAATAACATTTTCTAATGATCTAAAAGTTAGTGTTTTAATATAGTTTGGAGGCAACTCTTTTCCTTCTCCATACCAAAGCTCAACATCTGCTCCTCTGAAAAAAGCATTTTTCGCAAGAGTAACTGCTGTTTTTCCAGAGCTTCTATTAGTAAGCAGTCTTACATCATCTATAGGTTCGGCTGTGGGACCCCCAATTATTAAAAATTTTTTATCCTTCAAATCTTTCTTTCCTATTATTTGTATTACATTTGCTACAATTTTATCGATTGCTGCAAATTTTGCCTTATTTTTTTCAATTATTGGTTCGATAAATTTTATTCCAACCTTTTTGCAAATCCTAATGTTATCCTGAATGATTTTATGATCATACATTGAAATATGCATTGCAGGAACAATTAGTATTGGAATACCAGAACCTAACGCGGTTGTGGCAAAAGTTGTAACAACAGTATCATCAATTCCATGGGCAATTTTTGATATAGTGTTTGCAGTACATGGTGATATCAGAAGCAGATCAACAGGATCTTTTACTCGACCACAGAATGATACATGTTCAGTTGCACCAGTAAGTTTGATAATAGGTTCATTTCCAGTTGCAAACCATAAAGCATCTGGATGAATTATTTTTGTAGCAGATGGGCTCATTACTGGATAAACTTGCGATCCATGTCTTATAAGTTCACGTGCAAGCTTTATTGTTTCAACAGCTGCAATACTGCCAGTAACACAGAGGACTATTTTCTTTTTAGAAAGCTTATTGCTTTTAATCCCACGGATTTCTGCTGCAGGATGCATTCCTATCACAAAAATAAAATTATCTAACAACAAGAACTGATATACTTGCATGTCTTACAACTTTATCAGTTACGCTACCTAATAGAAACCTCCCCTCTTTTCCATACCCTTTATAACCCACGACAATTACATCGGCCTCAATTTTTTTGGCTGTAATTAGTATTTCATCAGCAGGGTCACCAGATTCAACAGTAATATTAACCCTATTAACTGAATTTTCAATTTCTTTTACAATCTTATTTAGCGATTCAATTGCCTTTTCTTTAAAACTACCTGATTTTACAAAATTGCTTAAATCAATAGTTGGTAGCAGCATTTTTGTAAAAGATGACTCTGCAAGTTCTGCTGGAACTACTGTTAAAAGAGTTATTTCATCTTCTTTATTTGCACACTTTAATACCATATCAATTGCCTTTTTGGATGCCTCTGATCCATCATAGGCCACAAGCATTTTTTTCATTTTAATCAGCAAGGCCTAAATGTGGAATTGTTCTAAAAACATTTCGAATAAAATATTTTAAAAAGATGCGTTTTTTATTTACAAAGATATGAAATAAAATCAGATAGAGCCATTCCCTCATTCCATCTCATTATAAAATTACCACTACTGCTTTTTTTTATTTTTGGAAGTCTCTTGTGTAATATATTAATAGTTCCTTCAAGTCCAGCAACATCAAGCGTGAAAATTCTCCATGTTTCACCATGTTTATTTTTGTTTCTAAATGCATAAATTGGTAGAGTTTTTGTTTTTTCACATAAATTAATCATTGATTCTGCTTGATCTTGTAATTTTCCTCCCATGCTACTAAAATGAAGGGTATCACTACTACTTGTTTTTACTTCTGTGAGAAAAGAAATATTTCCTCTTGCAGCAATAAGATCGCAACCAAATGAACCAGCCGCACGAATTACTGCAAATGGTTTATCTATAATTTTTAAATAATTAATTTTTTCAATTGTTGAACAAGTTTTTGTTACCTTTTCAAGAGTTTTTGTTTCTCCCTCAAGTATATTTTTAAGTTCTCGTTCATATTGACTTGAAGTCATAAAAAAGGTAATATATAACGAAAGGTTTTAATGTTTGGGCTGAGTTGATTTGTTTATAGAGCCGCAATAGGAGATACCTTAATGGCAAAAGAAACTCTCGTTAAAGAAGCAATGAAAACAAATCTTGTAATAATTAAACCAACAGCTACTGTATTAGAAGCCGCCCAACTTATGAAAAAAAGAAAAATGGGGAATGTTTTGGTTGTAGAAAATAATCAACCAATTGGAATACTTACAGAAAGTGATATATTAAAAAAAGTTGTAGCAGAAGGAAAAAATGCTAAAGATGTAATTATTAAAGATATTATGAGTACCCCTGTTATTGTAATAGAACCTTATGTTTCCTTAAACGAGGCAATGAAAACAATGTTAAAATGTAATATTAGACGATTACCAGTCGTAGAAAATCAAGAGCTTATTGGAGTTATTACTGAAAAAGATATTTTCAGGTTATCTCCTATTTTACATGAAATTTCTCGCGAATGGTATGATATAACTGTCAGAGATGAATCTTTTTTTAAACAACAATTATTTTCCGGAAAATGCGAAGATTGTGGAATTTTATCTACAAATTTAAAAAATGTTGAGGGCCGTTTGCTTTGTGAAGATTGTATTGATGCCTTAAAATATGAATCTTAAAAAAATATTTACCTTTAGAGGGATGGAAAAATGAAGGTAAAAGAAGTTATGACTACAGATATTATTTGTATTGATAAAGACGTAGAACTCAAACATGTACTAAATTTAATGAAAAAACACAATATAACTAAAATACCTGTTGTTGAAAATAAAAAATTGATTGGTATTGTTACTGACAATATAATTGCTTACAAAATTGGATCAATTCGGAAAAGGGGTGTTACTGCTTCTAGACTTCATGTATCTTCTGTAACTGAAAAAAATATTGAACGGATTTCACCAGATACAGAAGTAAAAACTATTTTAAAAAAAGTAGGGGAACCAGGTCCCACAATGCTTTGTGTTGAAGAAGATGACAATCTTGTAGGTGTTATTACCAAAGCTGATTTATTACCTCTTGTTGATAGTAAAAAACCAATTAAAGAAATAATGAAAAAAAAGATTCTTTTTGTCTCTCCAGATGATAGAGTTATTCATGCAAGAAGAATAATGATTGATGAAAATATTGCTAGATTGCCTGTTGTTGATCGCGGAAATCTAGTTGGAATTATTTCTGATAATGAAATTGCCTTTGCCCTTGCAGATATAAAAAAATCTGTTCCACTTGGAAAACAAAAACACAGACTAGATGAACTTCTTGTTGGAGATGTAATGAAAACCCCTGCTATTTGGACTCAACCAAATATAACCGCAATTGAAGCTGCAAGAGTTATGTTAAAAAACAATATTGGTGCACTACCCCTTTTAGAACATGGAAAATTAGTAGGAATTATAAGCAGAACTGATTTATTAAATACTATACCTCGTTAAAAGAATTTAAGTAACCCTTGATTTATTCGTTAATATTATGATTTATCATATTCCTTCTGATGAGCAAATCCAAAAATCCCTTGGAAATGTATTAAATAAATATAGAACAGTTAATTCTCAAATTAAATTAAGAGAACTTATTATTAAAGATCTTAAAACAAAAAAAATGAATTTTGGTGTTAGTGGTCACAGAATTAGAAATATTGCTGTAAAAAGTGATTTTGTAAAACTTGAAATTCATACTCGTGAGGGTGACCCTAAAAAAATTATGACAAGATGTCCAGTTTGCAGTGATATTTTGAAAAGGGTTAAAAATTTGACTATTTGGGGGGGTGAGGTTACCATCGAATTTAGGTGCGCTAATTGTGGATATTGGACCGGTAAAAAAAAGAGAATCCCCACTCGATATGTTTTTCACATTAAGTAAATTACTATCTAGAAATTTTAATATAATTATATTAATATTTAATAAGAAAAATTTATATAATATATAATTATATTGAAGTATATGTGGAGGATTTATAAATTATTCTCAACATTTACAATTTTTATTTTAGTTTTAAGCATTTTTTCTGGATGCAATATTGCAAAAGGAAGTGAAACATTTAACGATTCTGCCGAACAATATGAAAATAGTTATCGATATAATACGCAGGGATGGATCTATGTTCATACAGAAGGAGACCCTTATGAAAGAGGTTTTCAACATGGTTATTTACTATCTGATGAAATTGTAGATATGTTAAATCGTTGGAGTAATACAATACATAATCAAAAAAATATAAAACGAATAAGTAAGAAAGCCCCTGAAGAAAGATACAAAAAGATATCTGAAACGTGGTGGAATTTTTGTAGAAATCAGTGTAATAGACTTTATTGGAGTAAGTTTCCAGATGAATATAAAGAAGAAATAAATGGAATTGTAGACGGGGTAAATTCAAAGGGGGGGAGAATTCACGGTAGGGCAATTGATTACAAAGATATTCTTGCCTTGAACGAGATGTATGAATTTATGTCAAAATTAACCAATTCAAGAAAGAGATTTCATCCATTGAGAACCTTATTTCACAGTTTAATAAAAGTTGAACCAAAAGCTTCCATATCTGGTTTTTTTGACTTTATTAAAAATTTTTTTGGTGGTGAGCCAGCTCATCATTGCAATGGTTTTGCTGCAACAGGGGATGCAACAACAGATGGCCAAATTGTTTTCTCACAATCCACAATTTGTGGAGGAGGCACTTGGTGGTGGAATTATTATATATCACTAAGATGGAATATAATTCTTGATGTTCAACCTAGTAAAGGAAACAGAGTTATTATGTCATCATCTCCAGGCCTTATTTGGAGTGATGAAGACTACTATCAAAATGATAACGGTATTTTACTTCTAGAAACAACAAATCCTCAAGGACCATACGATAATCTTGGCTTGCCACTTTCAGTAAGAGCACGAATGGCTATGCAATATGGTAATAGCATTGATGATGTAATATATTATCTGAGATACAAAAACGATGGATGTATGAATGCTGTATGGCTTATTGGAGATACAAAAACAGGTGAAATTGCAAGATTTGAACTTGGTTATAATACGTTTGCTGTTTGGCGAACAAAAAATGGCTTTTATTGGAGTGCAAATACACCAATGGATTTTAGAGTTCGACTTGAAAAATTCACTTTTAATTTAAAATATATATTTACTTTATTTGATTGGGTCTTTAAAAAATTGAGTGCATTTGGTCATTATTCAATTCGTTATATTCCTACAGGTAGAGATCGAGCTTATGAACGGTTAGGGAATGAATATTATGGGCAAATTGATGTTGATGTTGTAAAAGAAATAATGTCAGTAAAATCGATTAGTTATGCAATAACTGATATAAAATTAACAGACACAGACTTGCTTGAAAAAAATGGACTTTGGGCATTTTTTGGTAATCCCCTAAAATCTTTAGAGTATACTAGTTTTAATGATCAGAAACATAAAACAAGAGTTGTAAATCCAAGTGGTTGGGTTGAAATATTTGGTATTTCACAAAAAAATGATTTTCAACTAAGTAGAAGGCCTAATTTAAATTATGAAGAAACAGACGTTATATGGGAATTTGATACAAGTTTTAATGTCAATGATTTTTCATGTAGTAGTATAATACTTAATAATATTTTATATACAACAACATCAGAAGGAAAAATATATGCAATTGATATAAAAACAAAAAAAGCTTTATGGCAGCATTATGTTGGGGAAAAACCAACAACACCTGTAATAAGAGACGATTCAATATTTATTGGTCATTCTGAAGGTTTAGTTGTATATGATATAAATGGTTTTATAAAATGGGATGTTAAAACAAATGATGTTGTTTCTGCACCTATAATTGTTGATGGAAATGTCATTTTTGGCTCAAATATTGGAAAAATTTACGCTTTATCTGCTAATAATGGTGATAAAAAATGGATGCTTGAACTTGATAGCGAAATCTATATTTCTCCTTTTAATAACAATAATATCTATATTGCATCCGGTGAAAGTTGTTATGCAATTTCGTTAAAAGATCAAAAGATAAAATGGTCTTATTCAATTGATGGACTTATTACATCAGCTCCTATTTTAAAAGATGATTTTTTATACTTTGGTTCTAGTAATAATTTTGTTTATGCATTAAACTCCAAAACAGGTGTTGAAAAATGGAGATATGAAACTGGCTGGGGAATTGATACAACTCCTACGGTTTCTGGTAATTTATTAATTGTTGGTTCAAGTGATAATAACATTTATGCGTTAGATAAAAAAAATGGTGAATTAAAATGGTTTTTTAGTAGCAATGCAGCAATACATTCTTCTCCTGTTGTATATGGAAAATATGTTTTCTTTGGATCTGACGATGGACGAATTTATGCTGTTAATAAAAGTAATGGGGAGTACATTTGGTCTTTTGCCCCTGAAGACAAAATAGATTTTGATCTTTTTAATTATATAACCACCCCTATTGTTTCTGATTTATATGTTACGGACGGTGTTGTTTATATTGGAGCTAATGGAAAAATTTATGCACTTGATGCGCAAACAACAGATGATATTTCTAGAATTTCAGAAAAAGAAATAGAAGTTCCTATTGAAACCTGGCTTTTTATTTTTATTTCACTTTTTTTTGTAATAGGACTTACCATAATTTATCTATATATCAGTAAGAAGAGAGTTAAATGAATACGATAATTATTGCATTTATCATTTATTTAATAATTCTTGTCATCATTGGGATTTGGTCATCTAGATTTAATAAAACATTGGATGATTTTTTAATTGCAGGTAGAAAACTCGGAACCTGGCCAGTCGCAATTTCTGCCGAAGCATCAGATATGAGTGGATGGCTAGTTCTAGCATTGCCAGGTAGAGCTTTTTTGTATGGTTTAAGTGCTATATGGACAGCTATTTCATGTGCTCTGGGAACCTTATTTAATTGGAGTTTTATTGCAAAAAGACTTAGACGATTTACAGAAAAACTACGTGCAATTTCTATTCCTGACTTCCTTGAAGATAGATATAAGGATGACACACACTCTATTCGTTTAATATCAACAATTATTATTGCAGTTTTCATGGTTGCATATGTTTCAGCTCAACTTGTCGCAAGTGGAAAAATTTTAAGTGAAACATTTGGGTGGGATTATCATGCTGCTTTAATACTTGGTTTTGCAATTATTACTTTTTACACACTTATAGGTGGTTTTTTTGCTGTTGCATGGACAGATGTTTTTCAGGGAATGTTGATAGTGATAATTCTTGTTGTTTTGCCTATTGTGGGAATTATTAAACTAGGTGGTATTGGTTCAATTTTTTCTAAAATATCTCAAGTTGATTATAATGCAATTTCGCCAACTTATGGTTATGGTGGAATATTTTTCTTACTTTTTGCCTTTGCTAGTATGGCATGGTTTTTTGGTTATCCAGGTCAACCACATGTTTTGACTAGATATATGGCTATTAAAAATGAAAAAAAGCTATGGAATAGTACTTTAATTGGCATGGTTTGGGTAATTATTAGTCTCTGGGGGGCAGTTTTAATTGGAATTGTTGGCCTGGCAATGTTTAATGGAATTCCAGATCCTGAAAAAGTAATGCCAATGCTTGCAACAACCCTTCTTCCTGAGTGGATTGCAGGAATAGTTATAGCTGCAATAGTTGCTGCTATTATGTCAACAGCTGATTCACAGTTACTTGTTGCAACTTCCTCGGTTGTTGAAGATATTTATCATAAACTAATTAATCCCAAGGCACATCAAAAAAAGCTTTTGTATTTAAGCAGAATCTTTGTTTTTTTACTTTCAGTTGTTGCTTTTATTTTTGCAATTCCTGGAGAAGATAGTGCTATTTATTTTCTAGTTGCATTTGCCTGGGGTGGTCTTGCTGCATCTTTTGGACCTATAATTATTTTATCTCTATGGTGGAGACGAACTACAAAATGGGGGGCTATTGCGGGAATGGTATCTGGTATGGGTACTGTAATTATTTGGGATAAAAGTGGGATTACATCTGCACTTCCAAATGAGTTAATTGTTCCTGGAATGCTTCCTGCTTTTTTTATATCTTTATTTTTTATTATTATTTTAAGTCTTTATACATCTTCACCTAAAATAGAAAAATTATTCTTCTAATCCGAAATCTTAAAGAACAGAAAAACCCATACTCTCTTTGGAGAGAATTTGTTGGTTCTAATGATATGTTGATGGAGAGATAGAGGATGCCCTTTTTTAAAATGAAAAGAAATAAGAATAATTTTTCTAAAGAAAATATTGATATAAAGTTAAACAAAAAACAAAAAAAAACAATTAACCAAATAAACACAAAAGGCCAAAAGATACAAAAACTACAAGAAGAACTAGAAAAAAACCAAATAAAAATGACAGAACTACAAAAACAAATAGACCAAAAACAACAAGAAATCGAAACAATACAAGAAGACATAAAAACACGAAACCAAATAATACAAGAACTAAAAAACCAACTCAACCAAACACAAGAACAAATACAAAATTTTCAAGTACAAATAACAACAAAAGAACAAAAAAACCAAAACCTACAAAAAGAAATACAAGACAGACTAAACGACCTACAATTCCAAAACAACAAAATAAACAAACTAGAAAACGAAAACCAAGAAATCAAAGCACAACTAAACGAAAAAGAAAACATAATCATAGAAGTCCAAGACCAACTAACAGAAAACAATGATAAAACAGAAAACCTAGAAAAAGAACTCAACCAAAAACAACAAGAAATCGAAACAATACAAGAAGACATAAAAACACGAAACCAAATAATACAAGAACTAAAAAACCAACTAACAAAAAACCAAATACAAATAACAGAACAAGCAAACCAAACAGAAAACCTAGAAAAAGAACTCAACCAAACACAACAACATCTAAACGAAAAAATAAAAGATTTTGAAAACATAAATATCGAACTAGAAAAAAAACAAAACGAAATAACAAAAATAAACACAGACCTAACAGGACAAAACAAAACAATAGAGGAATATTCAAACCAATTCATAGAAAAAAACAAACAAATCGAACAACTACAAATACAACTAACAACAAAAGAACAAGAAAACCAAAACCTAAGAAAAGACCTACAAGACACATTAAACACCCTACAACACAGAAACACAGAGCTAAATATGCTACAAGAAAAAATCAAATTTAAAGATAAACAATATATAAATAACACAATAGAAGTTGAAAAATTATTAAATCAGTTAGATGAGTTATATAACGAATTAAATCAAAAAAATAATGATATTAATCATTTGGAATCTGAGGTAGAAAAAGCACAAGAAGAAATTAATGAACGAGGATTACTAGTTAATGATATCAGTAAACAATTATCTCAAAGTCATTCACAATTAATAGAAAAAGTAAGTTTTTCAAATAAAATTGAACAAGAATTAAATCAAAAAAAGGATGAACTAGAAACAACTTTTTTAAAAATAAATGATAAAGATGATGAGATACAGTTTTTAAATAAAGAATTAGAAGAAAGAAATAATGAATTAAACTCCCAACAAAATGTAATTGAACATTTAAATAATGAAATAGAAAGAAAAAAACAATTTATTTCTAAAATTCAAGAGGACTTAGATAATTCATTTAAGGATTATAAATTCAAGGACAATGAATTAGAAAAAACAAGAGATGAAATAACAATTATTAGAAAAGAACTTGATCGTCTTATTTTAGAACTTAAAAACAAAGATAATATTATCGAAGATATCACAAAAAAATTATTAGATAATCAAGCGGTAATGGAAGAGAAAACTATCTTGATTAATAAATTAAATAAAGATATTGAATTAAAAAATCAAGAATTTATCAATAAAACTAAGGAATTAAATACTATCAAACAAGTTTTACATGATCAAACAGGTGAATTACATGATCTTAGAATGATTTTAGGAAATAAAGAAGAGGAGTTAGAATCGTTAAGTACCGATTTAGAAATTAGAAATAAAATAATCAATGAAATTGGTAATCAGTTTAAAGAAAGCCAAATTCCTTTAATAACTGAGGAGGAACTTCCAAAAGAGAGTAGAATGGAAATTATACCTAAATCAGATTCAAATAAATCATCTGAAAATATTAATGAAATAAAAGAGGAAAATTAAAGATAAAAACAATCTGAATGAGAAGGTTTAAAAATGGAAAATCAAGAATTGAATTCCAATATATTAAATAGTGATACCCCTAGTTTCATAATAGATAACAAGGGAGACATAATTGAAGTAAATAATGCATTTTGTGATAAATTGGGTATTACTAAACAAGATTTATTGGGAACTCCTTTAAAAGAATCTATTTTTTTAACCCGAGATTCCAAAAAACAAGCCCTGTACCGGCAGATTGAAAAATTAATTGGAAAAGAAACTTCATCATATACACTTGATATAATAACAAAAAGAGGAGAAAAATTTTCCTTTAGAATTAATACAGAACCATTAATACAAAATGGAAAAAAAATCGGAGAAATAAACTCTGTTGAGGATATAACAAAACTTAAAAAAATACATATAAAACCTGCAGAAAATCATATTGAACAATCAAGTTCGGATTTATTATTAGTTCTTGAAAAGGCTAAGGAAAAAAGTCATGAAATTAAAATGATTAAAAAAGAGCTAGAAGAAAAAAATCTTAATATTAATAATTTAAAAAAGGAAATGCATCAAATAACTGAAAAATGGAGAAAAAGTCAAGAAGAAATAGAGGAAAGAAGATTTAACATTAAACAACTAGAAACTCAAATTTCAAAATATCAACAACAAACTCAATGTTTAGAAAAAGATATAACAGAATTACAAGGAAATCTTAAAAAAAGTTTATTTACAATTGATGAAAAAAACGATTCTATTAAGCAATTACAAGAAACTAGCCAACTTTTACAGAGTGATTTAGATATAGCTAAAATTGAACATGTAAATAAAGAGGAAACAATCAAGAGCTTACAAATAGAATTAAAAAATAAAATTAAAGATATAGAATTGAAAAATAATGAGTTTAATGTTTTACAAGGGGAAATCGCACAAATAAAAAATGAATTACAAACAAAAACACAGGATTTAGAAGCCAAACATAACCAACTTGACAATCTGCAAGAAGAATTAGATAACTTAAAAAATGAACTAGATTTAAGAAATAAATTAATTGTAAAATTAAAAAATCAATTATCTGAAAATCATATCAAAATTGTTGAAAAAACTAAAGGCACTGAAAATCTACAAACACAAATAGATCTTTTACAAAAAGAAATTGGGGTAAAAACAGAAGAATTAAAAGATTTACCCCTAACAAAACAACTATTAAAAACAAGAGAACATGAATTAATTGATTTACAAAAAGAATTAGAAACAGTAAACTCAAATCTAGAAAATAGAAATAAAATTATAAAAGATATAAAAGAGCAGTTATCTGAAAAACAATCATCATTAATTGAAAAAATAAAAAATAATGAATCTCTAAAAGAAGAGATGAATAATTTATTTAATGAATTACAGTTCAAAAACAGATTAATCGAAGAGCTAAAAGAAAAAAGAGAGGAATTAAATCTTGTTTTTGAAAATATAAGAGAATCAGTTCCAACATCTATAATTGTTACAAATAAGGATAATATTATTACAACAGTAAATAAAAGGACAGAAGAAATTCTTGGATTAAATCCTAGTAAAATAGTTGGATCAAATCTTCTTAATCTAGATATAATGAATGATGATAGACTCATTAACGCAAATAACCAGTCAATTGAAAAAAAGAAACCAGTTGTTTCAAAATCTATTGCTGTCAAAGATTTAAACAAAGAAATTCGATTAACAAATATTTCTCAGATACCGTTATTGGATAACAACGGTGATTTGCAAGGATCTATAATGATAATTGATGATGTAAGTGATGTTTTTGAAACACAATCGAAGCTAACTAGTAAAAAAGATGAAATAGATGCTTTAAATAAAAAATTCCAAGGTGCTTTTAAAAGACTCAGTTTGATAGATAAAGAAATTGAAGATACAAATCTTGAATTAAAAGAAAAGAAATCTGAGCTTGAGGAAAAAAAAAAGGAACTAGAAATCATCAAATATGATCTTGAAAATTCAAGATCAGAATTAAGTTCAAAAAGTGAATCACTCAAAATTTCTGAACAACAAATTGAAGAAAAAAATCATGAGATAAATTTTTTAAAGGAAGAAATGGAAAAAAACAATATTTCTATCAAGGAAAAAAACGAAGATATCAATAGAATAAGAAATGAGCTTGATGAAAAAGAGCAAGATTTAGAATTAAAAAATAAAGAAATTACATCTTTAAACTGTAAATTAAAAGAAACAAAAACACTTCTTGAAAAAGATAGAGGAGAACTAGAAGAAATAAGAAAATTATTATCATCCAAAACAGAAGACCTACAAACAAAAGAAGAAGATATTTTAAAACTAAAAATAGATCTTTCGGAAAAACAAAATTTGATAGATCAATTTAAGCAACAATTAGAAGATAAAAACCATGAGAATGCACAATTACAAATAAAAATTGGGAGAAGAATTGAAGAATTAAATAAATCCAATGAAGAACTAGAATTGCTTTCAAAACACTTAGAAAAAAACCGCAATGAAATAAATCGATTGCAAATAGAAACTGAAAAATTAAATACTGAACTTAGTGAAAAAACAGATAAATTGAAAGAAAAAACAGATCAGATTGAAGAATTAAATAATGAACTTAAAGCAGGAAAATCTGCAATAAACTGGTTTAAAGTAGAAGTTGAAGAAAAACATAGAGAACTAGAGCTAAAAAATAAAGAGCTTGAATCAAAAAATATAGATATCGAAGATTTTTCAAAACAACTCTTTGAAAAACAGCAATTATTAGTTGTAAATAATAAACTAATTGAAAAACTACAGGATAGGTTACAACAATCAATAAAAGAAATAAAAATTGAGGAGCAAAAAATTGAAAATAATCAACTAGAGCTTGCGAAACATAAACAGACAATAGAAAACTTGGATAATGAGCTTAACAATCGAATTGATGAATTAAACTTAAGAAACAATAGATTAAATGAAAAGGAAAAACAAATAATAGAGCTTCAAAACAGCTTAAGAGACAAAACAAATGAGTTAGAATTAAAAAATAAAGAGTTAATACACCAGCAGGATTTATTTAATCAGCTGAAAATGGAAAATAGTCAAATTTTGTTTCATTTTAATAATATGAAAAATTCCATTCCATCATCTTTTTTAATTATTGATAAAAACAACAATATCATCAACTGGAACAAAAAAGCAGAAGAAATTCTTAATCTTATACCAGAACAATCAAAAAAAATAAACCTATTTGAACTTGATCTTTTAAAGAAAGAAAGAGTATTAGCAGGTTTAAAACGATTTGAAAAAGAAAAACAACAAGTGAAAATAAAATCTATATCTTTTAAAGACAGTGAAGGTGAAGTTTATCTTACAAATATTTCTCAGATACCAATGTATGACGATAAAGGACAATTTCAATGTTCAATAATGATTCTTGATGACATAAGTGAAAAAGAAGAAATAAAGGCAGAACTTATAAAAAAACAAGAAGAATTAGCTGAACTTGATTCAAAATTTCAGAAAGTTTATTCCAAACTTCAATTAGTAGAGCAAGAAAGATTTGAAAGAAATCAACATCTGTTGAAAGTTGGTCAGGATAAACAAAAAGATATTGAGCACATTGGAAATATTATTGACAAAAAGAAAAATAATTTAGAAATAATAAATAATAATATTATATTTAAAACAAATGAACTTGAAAGCATTAACTTAAAAATTGCAGAAACCAGATCAAAATTACTAGATATTGAAAATGAACTTGCGCAAAGAAAAGTTGATTTAGAATGTGCTTATCAAAGTAAAGAAGAGCTAAGTAAAACCTTTAAAGATAAGCTTAAAATCATCGATGAAATTGACAAATCCCTTGGAATAACTGAAGGTCAATCTTTAAAAACAAAAAAGATTGATGCAGAAAATACTGAGGAATAACTTGTTTTTTTACTCAAATATAACAACTGGTTTTATAGGCATTGGAGCTTTTAATATAACTGATTTAGATAGTCCTGATCCTGGAAAGAGAGTTACATATAAGCTATCATATTTTGAAAGAGCAATATCATCAGATAGTTCAAATATTAGATAAGCTCTATCAGAATTTTCATTAATAACATTTTGATCAACTATTGATTTATCTAAATCGTTTATAACAAGTAAGCCAAAATTTTTTTCTGTAATATTATACCAATTTGAGTTTTCAAATAAAGATCCGCCATTATAAAATTCTACAACTCCATCAAAATATAATAACTTAAGAGATTCTTTGTTTAATATCTGAACATTTAGTTGTGTTATATCAATATTGGTAGAAAACAATGGCGATATTTGTAAAGCGATTTTTTTAATCTTCTGTATTCCATCTATTTGATAAAATTTTCCAACTTTAAAATCAATATCCATGTAGGTAGAATATTTTTCTATTGTCTCTGTTGTAATCTTTGATAAGTCCTGTTCCAGTGTTAGTCCTTCAGTATTATTGATTATTTCTGCAGCAACTACTGATACCAACATTATACCAATAAGTATTATCATTGCATATATTGCTGAACTCCCCCAGTTATTCATTTTATCACTTATATTTTTAGATATAATTTTGTCTTATTTTTATATATAAAATTTATTATACAATTGTTATCTATATAAAAATTATAAAGATAAATAACTGGTTAAAAACCTTATAAGGAATTGTTACTCATCCATAATTTGACAAAATGTCATTTTGAAATTTTTGCTATCTAGTCTTTTTTCGTTTTGTTATTACAACGGGGAAGCTTTAAATAGTGTCACTTGAGAACAGATTACATGAATGACATTGACGTGGCTGTAAATGGCATGGCAATGTATAGAAAGGAAAGAAAGGTGGTTAAGAATGGAAAAAAAATATATGGAAAGGCTGGTAGGTAAATACTGTAAAATTGTAACAAAGGAGCCTGGTGAATCAAGAGCTAGTGTTGTTACAGGAACTCTTGAAGATGTAGATTACAAAGATGGTTTTATTTTAGTTGATTCTGAACAAGGTCTAGGATGTCTAAGAATTAATACAATAATTGCAATAAAACCAGGAAATAAACATAAAAAAGAATATGAAAAGGAAATTAAAATTAAAAATGAAGACCATGCTATGGTTGGTATTGGTACATTAATTGTTTTTATCGCTATGGTTTTAATTGCTGCTGTTGCATCAAGTGTTCTTATTACGACCAGTGAAACCCTTCAATCACGTGCAAAGACGGTTGGAACATCAACAATAAGAGAAGTATCAGCAGGTATATCAGTTGAAACTGTAACAGGATATACAAATGAAGGGAAAACCAAAATCACATATTTAGCACTAACAATCAGACCAAGAGCAGGTTCAAAAGATATTGATTTAAGCCTTTGTACACTATCTGTGTTATATAACAATTTAACAGTATTAAAATTAAACACATCCTTAGTTCAAAATGTAAACACTGACAACAAAAGCGTATTTCATACACCAATAACATCTGGATCACCCTATACAATAATGGACAACACAACAAATACAACATTTGGAGTAATATCAATACATGATCCTGATAGTTCAATTTTAAACACAAATGGTATGAACAGTGGAGATAGGGCAATACTTGTGGTAAACCTATCATCAATAATTGATGGTGGCGGATTACCAGCAAGGCAAACTGTTTCAGGAACACTTACACCAGAAATCGGTATTAAAGCAGAATATGATATTACTGCACCAGCAGTGTTTTCAAAGAGAATTGTAAAGTTAGACTAAGAAAAAAATAGGGTAAAAACCTCTTTAAATTTTATTTTCTTCATTTTTTTATTTTTTTAATTATAGCAATTTCAGCTTTATCTCCATCAAAAATAGTAGGTTTTGCATTAATTTCAACCGGGATTTTATTATTATTTTTAGTTAAAAAAATAGTGTTATAAAAAGAGACATCTTCACCTTTTAAACGATCTAAATAGTATTTTTCAACATCATAAAAACCTTCAGAACTAATAAAATCAAATAAACTTTTATTGATTATTTCATTGGTATTATAACCAATTAAATCTGAAAAAGTATCATTTACCTTTTTAATAATACCTCTGTGAATAATAACAGCACTATCAGGAATCTTTTCAAAAATATCATACGACTGTTTTATATCCTCATTAATTTTCTCACCAAAACTAATATTACTATCTCCAGTTATATTATTTAATAACACATTTTCCTGATTTACCAGTTGTTTTAGTCTATTTTCAATATCTGTTTCTAACAATTCAAGTCTGTTACGCCACTTTTTAAAATCGATTATTTGCTCATTTATTTTTCTTTTTTCCTTAAGAAGCTCTGATTCTCTATTATTTAATAATTTTTCTCGCTCTTCTAGCTCATGCATCATAGTTTCAAACTCTTGTTTCCTTTTTTTACCACCGAAAAGTTCTGAAAATGAATACAAAGTTTTATTAACAATATGACCAGATTTATGATTTGATTTTTCTTCAATATTATCATCATAATTTTTTCTTTTCTTTAACTTTTTTAGATTTTTTTCTAAAATATTATTTTTCTTTATTAATTCATCATTTATTTTTTGTAATTGGTTTAAAACTTTATTAGTATTCTTATGATCAGGAGCATTTTTTAGGATAACATTCCTTTTTTCAGAATCGGTTTTTCTTTCGATTATTGATTCATTATCATCAATCCAACTCTTAATCAGATTTCCGACTAAATTTATATCACCAATTTTACCAGTCTCATTTTTAACAGGAAAACTACTCCAGGAAATCATAATTTCATGACCATTTTTTGTAAGCAAAGGAAGTTTTATGTTATCAACAATTTTATTTTGGCGAGAAATATTTAATATATTAATCAATTGATTTTCATAATGTAATGGTATTAAAAAGCCTATAAGTTTTCTATTTAATACCTCTGTTTTTGCAAAACCAGATAAATCTTCAGATTCTTTATTAAATTTAATTATTCTTTCATTTTCATCTATTGTTAAAACAAGATTATTTCTATAACTGCATTCTTTTTTTCTAGTTTCCTCAGCCATTTTAAATGATTTCTCCATTTTTACCTTTTGTCAACTACCTTCAATATAAAAAATTTATTAAAATCTTTTATTCATTAAATATTTTAAAACTTTTTTGTTTTATAATTTTTTATAAATCATTAGTAAACATATATTCCCTGATATTACAAGATTTTAAAGGATACCCCTGCATAAGTTGGATGTGGGACCTAGTGTAATTTGAAGGAGGAAGGTAAGAATAAAAAAAGAATCAAAAGATTTTATACTTACATTCTGTCTAGGCCCCACAATATTAACTATTGTTAATTGAGATATATATAGTTGTTGGTTATTGTCCTATTCTTTGTAACCGATATTATTGGTATTGGAAATTGAGTTGAAATAATGATAAAAAAACTAAACTAGATAAAAAATTAAAAATTATCAGCCTTCTCCCATAACATTGAAACAATCTTTTTTTGTGCTTCATTCTCGATAGGACGATTTCTAACTGGAATCATCATTTCATATTGATTCCAAAAATAAATAATTCCAGTTTTATCAGAACGTCGGTACCACATTCCAGCTCGACCGCCAAAAATTCCACCCGAGTGTCCTTCTATGATATTACCATTCTCATTTCTAATAATCCAACCTAATCCATAGTTATTATTGCCGAGTTGTGGTGTATGCATAGTTTCTGTGGAGGTTTTATTAAGAATTGTAATTCCACTATAGGTCCCATTATTCATATGTGCAAGTAGAAACTGGCTAAGGTCAAGGACTGTTGTTCGTAATCCTCCAGCTGCATAATTTTTCATTTGAACTTGAGGCAGAGGGAAATATATTCCTGCTAGCCATATGTAGGGTCTGGCGATTCTTTTAAGGTTTAAATCTTTAAGTTGGTAGCTGGTGTTACTCATATTTAAGCGTTGAAGTATATTTTCTGTGCAATATTCATCATATGATTGTTCTGTTACACGTTCTACAATGTATTCTATTATTTCTAATCCGATATTTGAATATGTAAATCCCTCCCCTGGCGGATAATCATTCCAGATACATGATTTATAGAAATATCCTGAAGGGACTAAGAATTCTTTTAACATTTCATTAGGATATCCTAAAAAAGTAAAATAAATTGCTAGTATAGGTGTAAAATCAGCCAGACTGGAACGATGTGCAAGTAACATACGACATGTGATGTTTTTTTTGGTGTATCTTGGATTTCGTAGTTCAAAGTCTAAATAATTGTTTACATCTTCATCGATATCTAGTAAACCTGTTTCATTTAGTTGTAATATCGCTGTTGCAGCAAAGGTTTTTGATATAGAAGCAATCATATAAATTGTTTTATTAGTTGCACAAATCTGATGTTCTCTATTTGCATAGAGATATCCTTTTGACCATTTAATTATGTTATTTTTAATAATGCATGCAGATAGACTTGGCATATGACCTAGTATCATTAATAATCTAATTTTTAAATCAAAAAGTGAGTCATCTTCTGATTTTATTTGGATATTTAAATCATTGATAATTTTTTTATTCACTAATCCTTGGATTATAGGATTAAAACTAAGAACAATAAACAAAACAATTACCATGACAACTATGTTCTTTTTAAAAATGTCATTTTTCATAATTATATTTCCTCCCTTAAAATATCTGCCATATGCTATAAGATATTATAATTTAAATATAATCCAGAAATTAAAAATAAGAGAAGAATGGGGTTGATTTAAATGACATTAATATAGTCAATTCCTTCAAAATTTGTACTATCCAGTAGCTCACCAGAAATTTTTATCTCAACATCCTCTCCTGCATTTTATGATTCTGTGTGAGGCATATTTTTCAGCCAACCTTTTCAATAGGGATTTGGATTTTGATTGTTTGATTAGAGTATAAGTGGTTTGTCGGTCGTCGTGATAGCCTTTGAATTGTCTATATTTCTTCATGTTGTTTTCTCCTAAAATGAGTGCCACTTTTTTGACAATTACCTCCTATAAAATTTATATGTGACATTATATTTATTTTTTGAGATGTTGGAGAAAAGAAAAACTTTTTATTTTCTTTCACAAAGTTTATTATATATTAAAATTATTAAGGATAGTAATTGGGTGCACATTCCTATAAATACTACTATTGAACTCAATTTAATAAAAGTATAAATACAACTTTATAGTTATTGAATAATGCTGGTCATATAGGAGGGGTACAAATTAAACTAAAGATGGGAAAAGGTGAGGAAGAATCAGTTGAAGAGGATAATAGTGAAAATTCACCTTCTGATAAAGAAACTGAAGATAAAAAAGAAGAGCTAGAAGAAAATAAAAAAGATGTAGGTGATCTTCGAAAAGTAATAAAATTAAATCCCTCTGAAGACGATACAGAAAAAAAAGAAGAAAAACCAAAGACTGAAACAATAGAGGATGATTCAGAATTACCTACTAAAGATTCATTGGAACAAAAACGGGCAATACTACAAAGTATAAAAGATTTTGATTTTCAAATAAAAAAGAATTCTGAAGAAATAATTGCTGTTAACAAAAAACTTGATTCTATTACTAAAGATTTAGATGATCTTGTAAGTTTATATGAAATTGTTTCAGAACAAATGAATCCATTTGTTGGTCTTTCAAAAGTTACTAAAAAAAGAATCGAAGCATTAGAAAATTTCACAAAAGAGATTGAAGACTTAAAAAATAGATTAAACGATATTGAAGCTTTTACTGAACGTGCTAGCATGAATCTGGATAGTATTCAAGAAATTAGGAATGCTAAGAATCAAGAATCGGGAAAAAATGAGATAGGCGAAATTAACAAACCAAAATATGAAATTCCAAAAAATGAGCTTTCAGGTATTGATATAAATATGATAATTGAAAAAACATTAATGGAAATGGATATTGATAACCAAATTGATGTTTTGATAGAGGAGTATATAGAAAATTTATTTAAATGAAAAAAAATAGGTGGTTTAAATGCAAGAAAGTGAGGGAGATAGAAAAAAAAGAATTTCAGACAATTTTGATTTAAAAACTGAACTATCTACCTTAGTTGAAAATAAAGTTATTTCTTCAAAAATTGCAGCGAAATTAGAACAAAAATTAGTTGAAAAAGGCGTTAAACTTGATAAAGATCAACTAACTGTACTCATAGAAAAAATAAAAGAAACAATCAAAAATTATTCAAAATTTGAACAAAATATTAAAAGGGAAAGTAAAGAAAAAACAGTTCAAAAAGAAGAAAAAACATCAAATGAGGATATGTTCAAAGTTATTCAAAAAATTGAAAAACTAGAAGAAAAAGTTAAAAATATAGAAAGTGGCGAAGGAAAAAAAGATTTAATTATAGACGAATCAGGGCAATTATCTGAAGAAAAAGAAAAAACTCAGAAATATGTCATGCAAGAAGATATAAATGTTCCAAAATTTATAAATGGAAGCATTAGTGAATATACAAAAGATCCATTAAATGAAATATCAAATGATCCAGAATCTATTATTATTTTGATGAAATGGCTTCAATATCTAATAGATAAATGTGGCCATTCAAATCTTTCAACAATATTAGATTATTATGTTGATATAAACTGGATTTCTCAAGATGCAAAAATTAGCTTAATTGATTACTCACACGGAATATCAGATGAAAAGAGTAAATTAGATACTATAAAAAAAGAAATAACTGATTTACCTTCAAGAGATCATATACAATCGTTTATCTTTATACAAAAACTTAAAGGAAAAAAATTTGATAAACATTTAATAGATAGAATAGAGAGTGATATATCAATAATTACGAAAAAAATTTACGATTATCAGTTCAAATAAATATTTAAAAATATTTATAAACTAGATCGATAGATATGGAAAAATTATCTAATGTTGAAATTATTAAAGGTGTTTTAACAAATATTTGTAATATAATAGCTAAAAGAACAACTCAAAGTTTTGCTGTTACACTTTTAGAAACAATTAATAGAGCACTTGAAAGTAAATTTAATTTTCTAAGATTTATTAAATTTAATACTAAAGATACCTCAAATGAAATTATTAGTGTTTCTTCTGATTTAAATTCTATTGATTCAATTTTATTAGGTCGCGTTGTAGAAACGATTATTCAAATAATATGTTTAGATTTAAAAGAAAAAGCTGGTATTTATTTTATCAAGGAAATAATAAACAATTCTAGCGAGAATTTAGTTGCTGAATTAGAACGCGCTGAAATTGATCTAGATCTCTTAAAAGTTCAACAAAGTTATATATATAATCAACAAAAAAGAGTGAAAAAAATTTTTGAAAGTAGAGAAGAAACTTCAGATTTTAATGGAAAAAAGAGTCTTTTAAATTATTCGTGGGAAAATGTTTCTAATTGTATTTATGATGCTAACAATAGAATTTGTACAATTATTAGTAAAGAGGGTAAGGTTTTAGATACATTAGATTTGGATAAAATTGTTAATCAGTATCTCTTAGAATTAACAGAGGGTAATAATATATCTCTACCTATTGACCATGAGTTGGATAATAAAGAAAAACATTTAAAATTTAAAGAATCAAAAGAAGTTTAAATTTAAATTAAAAATAATTAATAATTTTGGAGCAAACTCAAAATATGCTTAAAAATGAGGTTGTTATTAAGCACATATTAATTTCAATTATAAAAACTGTTAGAAGAAGAGTAGACGAAAATTTTGCCGTTAGTGCTATTGGTGCAATAATTAAAACACTTGAAAATAGGTATGATTATTTTAAATATATATCTATAGATAAAGATCCAATTGAAGGTGTTATAATAAAAGTTTCTTCAAATTTGAATTATATTAATCCAATAAAATTTGCTCGTGCTATTGAAACTATAGTACAAATTATATATTTTGATCTTAAAGAACAAGCTGGACTATATTTTATTAAAGAAATTGTAAGATATACTAACAGTCAAGTAATTATGAGTTTAAATGAAGCAGGAGTAGATCTGGAACTTCTTGAACTTCAACAACAATTTTTAAGAAAAAGAGAAAATAAAAAATTGAAAAAACATAAAATTGATTATCGTGATACTAAAAGTGAAATAAACGATAGTGAAAGTTTATTAGGTTACTCCATGGATAAAGTCTCCCATTGGGATTTTGATACTAATAAAAATGAATGTTTAATTTATGATAAGGATGGTAATATCCTTGATAAAATAGATTTAAATAATATTGTTAAAAAATACATTATAGATAATAGTGAGGATCAGATTGAAATTGATAAAGATATTGAATTAAGTGAAAAAGAATATCAACTTTTAAAAATATTACAATCTCAAGATACTGATTCAGAAAGTGTTTGTTCTATGCTTAATATTTCAGAGAATGATTTAAATAATATCGTTAAAAAATTATCCCATCTTGAAATGATTCAATATATATCTTTTAATGAATTAGTGCTTTCTGAAATTGGTGAGTTATATATAAAGAAAAAAGAAATTGTTAAGACCCAATATTAATGTTTATTAAAGATTAATTTCAATTGTTCTTTTTTTATATTAAAATTTTCTACCCTTTTTTGAAAAAATCAAAAAAAAATTTTCTGACAAAAAATAATTTTAATAATTACTAGTAAAATGAAAATAATTATAATATATATTTATCCATTATTGTCCATAATCGTTTTGTTAAATAGGAGATTGTTCGATATAATTTAACTTGACAGATTTCAAACTTCTGACAACAGCAATTTCAAATCTATCGCTATTAAAATATTTTGGCTTAATGGTAACTTCTACAGGTAATTTATTATCATTTTTTGTTTTAAATATAGTTTCAAAAGAAGAATTAGATTTACCCTTTAATCTATCAAAATAATATTTTTTAATACCTGAAAAACCTTCAGGACTGACAAAATCAAATAAACTCTTGTTTATAAGGTCTTCTATGTTATACCCAAGTAATTCAGCAAAGGAACTATTAACTTGCTTTAAAATCCCACGTTTTAATATAGCAGCACAACCTATAAAATCATCAAGCATTGTTTTTTGGTAATTAATTTCCTCTTTGGTTTTAAAAGTCAAATTATTATTAAAATCAATAGATTTAACGTTATTTCTTCGGTCTAAATTATAAATTAAATATTTTCTGAATAATATCTCATCTTCAACAAGTCTTTTCCTTCTTTCTTCAATTTCTTTAACTAATTGATCTATTTTTTTTGTTTTTTCTTCAAGTTTTTCAATAATATTTTCTTCTTTCTGTAGATTATCTTCTATCAATTCCCTAAGATCAGATATTGTCTCTTTATGTAAAGTTAATACCTCATCAATACTTTCGATACGTATTTTTTTTTCAATTGGAGGGGGTTTAATAGATGGCAGCTCTAATCTATCTCTGACGAGTTTATCTTTATCTATTCCAGCATAAACATATTTTTCTCTCTGAGAAATAATGTCTGGAAATATTAAAATGTGTTTATGATCAATAAGAGCAATAAATAGTAAACAAAAAAATATAATATAATAAAAAATTCCTGAAATATTCATCTCTTTTATTGCAATCTGTACACCTAAACCAGCTAACATAATTCCAGTGGGTAAAAAAGAAATCATAAGATTTTTTTTACTTATTTTAATATGTAGATAAACATCAAACCAGATTACAATTAAAGATAAAGTTACCAAATTTAATTTACTGATTTCTGATAAGAGATAACAAGGTGTTAAATCACATATAAATCCTGGTTCAAAAGCTGATCTAAAAAAGAAAATAAAAATAAATTTTACTAACAGATATATAGCAAAAAACACCAAAAAACAAATTGGAAAATACCAGAGAAAATAGTTAATTTTTTTCATTGAAGGCTCTCATTAAATTTCCAACACGCTTTTTTTTAATAATATAATAAGTTCCAATTGTTGCTATAAACAATGCTATTATATCTAAGACATAACCAGGTATTTCTATAGAAATTGATTTATCAATACCAGGAATTATAATAATATTACTGCTTCTCAAAATATCTTCAGAACTATAATCCAAATCCAAAGTTGATGTTGCTCCGCCTCGGTCACTTGCAAAAATTTTCAAATTTGAAAATTGAGTTGTTTGGAAAACAAATATTAGATTTAAGTAACATCCCTTTAATATTTCCTCTATATCAGAATGATCATAGGAGCATTTTTTTGTTACCAACAAATTATTTTCTTTTGATATTTCCTCAAATGTATTTATTTTTTCCCAAGATGATTCATTTTTATATTGCTGATAACGAAACACAGCTTGTTCAACATTTGAATTTTCCAAAACAATGCTAACTGAATA
The DNA here is from genome assembly GCA_964346655.1 of uncultured Thermoplasmatales archaeon. Lineage (GTDB taxonomy): Archaea > Thermoplasmatota > E2 > DHVEG-1 > DHVEG-1 > CAYFVP01. Next base: position 1,867 of record CAYFVP010000134.1, on the reverse strand, counting down.
TATATCCTCCCAGGAATTGATATCAGATACAGTTATATATGTTCTAATGAAGTCGCCCTGTTGCGCAAAACGTATTATGCTATATTGTGGTGGTGCACTAAGAACTCCTACTCCAGCCTGACCTGAATTTTTTGCGTATGCATGGATGGGAAAAAAAGTAATAGATATAATTGTTATTGAAATAAATATTAAAGTTCCGCATCCCCTCTTCATATAGATATTTTACCTCCTCTTATGTCTAATCTGGTTAGAAATCATGTATCCTATGACAAAAATAAAACATAGTCCTACAAAAATCGCAGTCGAAGGTATATTTATCTCATCAACTGTTTCTTGTTGTAAAGGTGGTCCAATGGATATGGAAGTATGATAAGTCTCAGTTTTTCCATCTACAGCTAATTTATAGGTAATGATACCTACCTTATTTTCCCTTAATGCTTCTACTCTTATAGTGATTGCGTATTCAGATGTATTTTTTGAGTTTATTGTCAATGGTGTTCCTTTTTGATCAGCACTTGTAATTTTTAAAATTTTAATATTTTCTTCATCACTACTAATGTCTAAATCTGCTTTACCCTCCCCAGATACATAAACAGTTATATCTCTAATTTGTCCTTCATTCATATACAATTCTTCTTCATATTGAAAGACAATATGAGTTCCCATAATTTCCTGTATTGTATAATTGCTATGTCCAATAGATATTTTTAAATTAGCAGAAATAGTTGTTACATTTGTATTAAAAGTTATAGCAGCCGTTGTAATAATAAGATCGTTTAATATAGAAGCACTTGTTAAACCTTGTATTTGTAAAATACCTGGTTTCCAGGAACCAGAATATAAAGTAACATAGTAATTATAACTATCATTAGGAGAAAGTATTTTTCCAAAATTAGTTATTTCAATAATATCATTGTAGACCCCATAATTAAAAAATATATCTAACGGAACATTTCCTGTGTTTTTAATTATGAAATATTCTTTCTCATTTTTGAAAACTGTTTCAGAAAAAGGATCAATGTTATATGATATTGTATCATCATGGCTTTTTGCAATACCAATAATTGGTTTTTCAACTGTGACAATTTCAATATGCAATTTAATCCCGTCTTTATAAATCTCTAATGTCCAATTTTCATGGTAAGCATTTATATCAGGAAATGTATCTTTTACACCAACACAAAAAGAGTAAGTATCACTAGTCTTTTTACAGTTTGATTCATTAATATAGGAATATCCTCCATACTCTTTTGCATCTGTCCATAATTGAGTGTTTTTGTTATATTTCCATTCATAATAATTGGTTTCGTCTCTCAGTGCTATTGCTGGTATAGAATTACCTTGAAAAAATCTTAGAATTAACTCTTGAAAAGCTAGGTTTTCAAAAGTTAAGTTTATGTAATGCCAGATTCCAGCTACAATTGCTTTATTGCCATAACTAGTTCGAGCATTTTCCCCCAACATATGTATATTTAAATATATATTTTCTTCAGCGTTAATAGATGGAAAAAATAATAACAAACCTACTATAATTAATATAAGAAAAATCATACATTTTTTAATTACCATCCCATCACCTCACCTCAAGGTAATAAATTATAAATAATATGTTTCTAAATATCTTATCCTTTAAACTCTATTAAAGCTTTTGTATTATATTATGTATTACAGATTCAAATATATTTAAGGTATATCTCTTCAAGAATAACATATTTCCATCCCTATATTACAACTATAATTAGTTTTTTTAACTTAATTTTGCCACATTAGCGCCTAATGAAAAAGAATATTAGGAGTTTTTTCCCAATATTCTTTTATGAATCAAAACACAACAATTCCATTAGGCGCAATTGTAATGCTCAAAAAG
>CAYFVP010000133.1:0-2162 GCA_964346655.1 uncultured Thermoplasmatales archaeon | reverse complement strand
TTATCTGTGAATCGTTTTGAGTTTATGAAAGAGTTATCTCGTATTCTTAAACCTGGTGGTGAAGTTAGGATTGTTGTTCCGATTTTGAAACCAAATGTGGAACATGAAAAATTGTTTTTTACTTCGAATTTTTTTAATAATTTAAAAATTGATTCATATGGTAGTCTTTTTAAGGATATTAGGGTGGTTTGTACTCGTAATAGGCTGCATGATATTTTTTGGAAGATTAAATGTTTTTTATTTTGGATTTTTACTAAGGAGGTTAAATATGAACTTACGAAGTAAATTTAAATATTTAGTATCATATATTTATAATAAAGATATACATATTAAATTACCTAAGTCAACTAATATACATCATAGGGGAATAGGTTTAATTATCGGTAAGGGTGTTGTTATCGGTGAAAATTGTGATATTTATCATTGTGTTACTATCGGTGAGCAATATGGACAGAAAAAAGGTGTTCCTAAAATTGGTAATAATGTAAAGATTTTTCCTTTTGTTATGATTTGTGGTGATATTAAAATCGGTGATAATGTTATCATTGGTAGTTTCACTAAGGTTGATTGTAATGTCCCTAGTAATTGTATGGTAGTGGGTATTCCTTGTAAAATTCATAAGGAGGTTAAATATGAATTTACAAAAAATGATTCTGATGAAAATAAGGGTATAGTTTGGGAGTATCATAGTTTCAGTTGTTGTCGGTGTGGTAGTGATATGTTTCCTGATGGTGGTATGTTGATTTGTGATGTTTGTGGTTTCAGGATGGTAGGATGAATTTTAATTGGAATCGTTGGAATTGGGTTTGGTATGGTATTTTGTTAGTGGTTTTGTTATGTGTGGTATGTGTATGTCTGTTGTGGTAAAGCAGGGTTTGGTGCGATGTAGTTGCGGTAATCGTTATCTTGTTAGTTTTATGGATGATGGTAGTGTTAAAATATGTAAAAAATGATGGATATGGTTTTCAGGATGATTGAATCTAAGATGGATGTTGTGATTCATGTGGGTTTACATAGAACAGGTAGTACTTTTTTGCAGAAAGAGGTTTTCCCTAAGCTTCAGAATGTTAATTTTATTTGTCAGTATAATATGAACAGTCGTAATCAGTTGTTAGCTGTTAAATTAGATGAAAATAAGATTAATTTAATCAGCGAGGAGGGTCTTACTCGTCATAATTTCATGGATGATAATGAAACATCTATGATTGAAATCAGTGATCGTATTTATAGGGTTTTTCCTACTGCTCGTATTATTTTGGTATTGCGTGATAGAAAGGAATGGTTGAGTTCTCTTTATAAGATGAACTGTCGTTATAGTTTTGATTCTTGGTTTGATAATGTTTTTGATAAAGATGATCTGGATTTTGATGGTTATGTGGATCATATTCGGGGTTTATTTAATGATGTTCTGGTTTTGGATTATGGTTTATTAAGGGATGATCCTGATGTTTTTGTTAAACAGGTTTGTGATTTTATCGGTGTGGATGTCCCTGTTTTTAGTAATAGGATTTTGAATAAAAGTTTAGATCTGGTTGTTGCCAGGAGAATTAGTAGAATACCTGGTTATTTGAGGTATTTTCTTCTGCCGATATTGAGGTGTATTAATTCATAAAATAATGAAATATTTAGATGGAAAAGGATGTATATATGATTAGACCTATGTTTCAGTATATTAAGGATTTGGATCTTCGTAATTTGGTTGGTGTGGAGGTGGGTGTTAAGCGGGGTGTTAATGCGTATAATATACTCTGTAATCTTAATGTGGAAAAGTTGTATCTGGTTGATCCTTATTTGCCTTATAGGGATTGGAATGGTTTTATTCAGTTTTCTGGTTTATTGGATGGTTTTGCAGCCAGATGGAAATTAAGGGTTTTTAAGGATTCAGTTGGTTTTGTTTATAAATCCAGTGAAGTAGCGGTGGATGGATTCAGGGATGGTTCTTTGGATTTTGTTTATATTGATGGTAATCATTGTTATGAGAGTGTATATCGGGATATGTGTTTGTGGTATCGGAAGGTCCGCAGTGGTGGTGTTTTCGGTGGGCATGATTTTGATTATGTTCATAATGGTGTGATGGTTGCGGTTTTGGATTTTGTTGATAGTAATGATTTGGAGTTTTTTGATATTGTTGATGGTGATTGGTGGTTGATTAAATAAATTAA
>CAYFVP010000132.1:0-18289 GCA_964346655.1 uncultured Thermoplasmatales archaeon | reverse complement strand
TCCATTGAAATAAATGACAGTAATAGGTGGTGTATTATCATCATAGAAAGTAATACTAGTAGAAGATGGAATAATACCAATGCTAATGAGTAATAGAATAATTCCCATTGCAAGGATGTTTCTATTACGCATAATTTACCTCCTCCAATAATTTAAATCAGATGCTGGTTTATAAAGGTTTTAGATGGGATTAATCCAAAATTCTAATGGGGATATGGTTTCTTTAATTGAAATATGATTTTAATGTGGTGGAGGTGGCTCACCCAATGAACAATCAAGTGCTTTCCAGAGACCTGATGCAGATGCAAATAATGCTACAAATGGTAAACGAATTGAATATAATAAATTCCATAATAGAGGATTATCTTCATATTTATACATCAAATTACTAATAGTCATTAGAGGGTAATAAAGAGTTACCATCATTACAATTAAAGCCATACAAATAATTCGAAAATCCCAAAGACTATCATAGTTTATTAAATTAGATAACTCTTCACTTATCTCCCTTAATTCAGGATTATACCTTGACAACACCAACAACAACTTTGTATAGACTTCCAACCTGTTTAACTGCTTCTCCAATACAACAAGATGTCTACTATCTATCTCTTTACAACCGCAAACCTCTTTACTATCATTATCGACTATGGTTGATTCTATATCAATAGATATAGCAGAAGAAACACTAACTCCTATGAATAGGGATATTAAACCCAAAGCAAGGATTTTAGTAGACAGGATTTTCCTCATTTTACCTCCTCCGATTTCCATAATCATATCTGACAGGAAATATATAAAATGTATGTCAAAAACTATCACATCATAACGTAGTAATCCATCAAAAAAGTATTAAATCCGTTGTTCGACCCAATAACTATTTATTAAGGAAACTATCGAAGAGTAGAATAATACTCTTCAACGGAGCATAGTAAAAAATGGTATTTTTTATCTTATAAAATAAATTTATGTACTCTCTGCAGTATCGGAAACATATCTATTAATTTCAACCATGCTCTGTTTCTTGGAATTGATATTTTAATCTCAAATTCAGACCAATCACTCCAAAGATTACCAGTGTCCTTACATCTGGTTCTAATAGTATACGTTCCAGGTTCTGACCAGATATGACTAATTACTGCTTTTTTACCAGAGCCATATGGTCCAAGCCACCAATCTTTTTTCCAGTCTCCATCTCCCCAATCTATGTAATAGTAGACATCATTTTTAAGTGGTGATGTTGATTTAAAAGTGTAATCAATCTCTGTTTTTGAATTACCATTAACAGGACCAGTTATCTTAGGTGCCGTTGGAGCAGTAGGGTCCATTTCATTAAAAGCATGAAGATAACCAATAGAGATAACTGCACCAGGTTCAACAAATTCTTTTGTTGACGATCCGATATATATAGTCCCATCTTCTCCAATTATTGGTGCGAAATCAACCCATTCAGTAGCTATTCTTTTACGCCATTTCTCGGTTCCATCTGAGCTAACGGAAATAATCTCACCGCCAGAAAAGTCACCAATATGAGTTCCAAAATAAATGGTCCCATCTACTGAATTACAAGGTGTACCACCCTGTATAGTTCTACCCGAACCTAGATCAAATTTCCATTTTACAGAGCCATCATCTGGATTGAGTGCATATAGGTCAAACAATCCACAATATATTGTTCCATCCTGACCTAAAGTTGGAGAAGTACTTCCACCAAGATTAGTCTTCCATTTGAGAGTACCATTGGGAAATAAAGCATGAAGAGCAAGAGAAGCAACATAAATAGTGCCATCATCAGCAATACAAGGACTTGTCCGCACCCAATCTTCTAATTTATACCTCCATTTCAGTGTGCCATTATTTGGATATAAAGCATAAAGATAATTATCATGACTACCACAATACACTGTTCCATCATCACCAATAGCTGGAGATGAATAGACTTTATGACCTGTTTTGTATTTCCATTTAAGGGTACCATTATGATTAATGGCATTAATATAATTACCACCATCCCCAATATAAATCGTCCCATCATTACCGATTGTAGGTGAAGATAATATTTCTTCTCCAATGCCATAAGTCCATTTAAGTGTTCCATTGGTATTAAAAGCAAACAATGTTCCCCATCCCTCAGCTATTCCCACATATATTGTACCATTTTTATCAATGGCTGGAGATGACTCAACTTCTCCACCAATACGGTATTGCCATTTTAATGTACCATTTGGATACATTGCATAAAAGGTCCACCAGCTACCAAAATAAATAACTCCATCTTTATCTATTACACCAGAACCTTCAATATAACCCCTATTATCTATATCTGTTTTGAACCACCATTTATCAAAACCAACATTACTAACAGTGCTATAAGGACTCCTCCCAGTATGTCTAACATCGTGACAGTACATTGGCCAAGCAGAGTCTAAGGGATCATCAAAAAGTTGTATTGTCTCCTTTGGATCAAATACTTGAGATTTTCTATCTTTTAAATTTATAGATAAATCATCATTTTGATATTCAAAAAAATCAGGTATATCATTAGAAGGGGAACAATCATAAAATGCCTGATTTAAGTATCTATTAAAATTATCATTTTCATCTACAACTTCTCTCTCAGAATTATTAATATTATAACCAACTGTCATTTGTGTTAAAGATGAAAGAATAACTAAGAATGTAATTCCAACTGTCAGAATATTTTTATACGTATTTAACCTCCCCTATTAATCGTAATATATTTACTAATACAGAAAAGATATATAAAAGTTGTGAACTAACTATCACATTTTTGCTTCAATTTAAAATAAATTTATCAAAATTAAAATTTAATTTTATAAAAGTTTTTATAATAGATTTTCATTACAAATATGTAAGTAGGGAGGAAATATAATGCGAAAGAAATTATTTGTTTTATTTGTAACGCTGTTGATGACTACAAGTACGTATATACTTGTCTCTAATGAATTTGAAGTAAAAGCCACACCTGGTGGCGGCGGTGGAGAAGAAGATGATATTGGCCTTGATTTCGATTGGATGTGGGATGATGTTATCACAACGATTTGTGATGCAGTATATAAAGCATATCCTGGTCATAAAATCATCAGAGGACGGGAATTAGGAACAATTGGAGAACATTGGAGTGCTGATAAAATTGAATATTTTATGGCAAATAATTGTAGTTTAAAAAATGTTACACAATTACCATTAGGACCAATTAGTGGATGTGATGGTCGATATTATACCAGTAGAATGAACGTAACCGACTATCTATTACATATTGACATTAATAGTAAAGAATACCATAAAGATATACCTGTTAATGAAAGTTATGTGATACCAATGGCACGTCCAAAAGACCGATTGATTGGTGGCCTTAACTTTAATTGGTACTTACCTGATGAAGATAATATTGTTATTAAGCCTCATCCCCTATTGTTTGACTCCGAAAGTGATTGGCCTGCTGGTGGGACATTAACAAACTATTCTAGCCATTATAATCTGTCAATCAAACCTACCAATGATCTTGATATTTTAGTCGGAAATGCAACATATATTGACCCTGAAGATCCTTTACCCGATGATCAAGAGGATAGGGTTTTCCTATTTAATGAAACTCAGGAAGGCGAAAACCAATTGGATAATGTAACAAATGCAACAGGGGTACTTTTGATACATGATTCTAAAGGTCACCAAATAGGTAAAGAAAAAACTGCAGATTATAATTATTCGATTTGTAGAGTCGAGACCACTGAAAGTAATCTAACTGATGTCTTAGATGATTTAAAAAATGAATCAATGATAGCTGATAACATCTTGGATAATAATACTTTAACCTTTACTTATAATTTAGATGAAGCATGGCTCCCTAATCCAGATTATGTTGTTCTTAATAATGGAAGTTGGGGTCCTGCTTGGGGGAAAATTAATTGGGGAATTAATATTGCCAAACAATACATATTATATGTTTTAAATATTTTTCGTGCTGATTGGGATATGTCGTTATGTAAAGGTTTAATAGCCTATCAGAATAAAGAAAATAGCGATCAAGAAAGACGGTCGCATGTTATGAACCAAGCCGTACCTGGAGGATTGTATAAAACATGGTTTAGATATGATGATTTAAGAACGTATATGAGATGGGGTGTGGGTGAGGGTGATTATTGCCGTTTTCGAGTTTTTGCTTTCCCATCTCTCCCTATATTTTATGTGAATTATTCTGTGGGATACTGTTTATTTGAAAACTATTCTGAAGCACTTATCTCAGGTTATGAATATCAGGAATACATACAAGAAAAACATCCCATTTGGCCACCAGGGGCCCCATGGACCGCTGGAGTAGAAGCATACAATATCATAGGAAATCTTACTAAAGACAAAAGCAGTAATCCTCTTGATCCGGATGATCCAACAGTAATAATTTCAAATAGGTATGATGGGTGGTGGTCAGAGGCAGCTTTTGATAGTGGTTGTGGAGCTGGAATAGTACTGGCTATTGCCAAATATTTCAAGGATTATAATATCACACCCAAGGTCAATATTACATTTCTGGAGACAACAGGAGAAGAATATATGTTTAGGGGTGCACAACATTTTAGCGATAGTCATCCTGATATGAATTATTCACATTGGATTGGTTTTGATCAACTGGCCAGCGATTGGCAGGATACATATTTAGAGATAACATATGGTGACCTTGAAACCAGGAATATTTGTGAAAATATTACAAAAGAAACCGGGTATCCCAAAAGAACAGATAAAAATTATACACTTAAACATAATTTTACATTAGATTGGACTGGTGCTGAGGAGGATGTCTGGAAGGAAAGAAATCTAACTAAAAAGAAAGGAGGAATAGGATGTGAATATGGATGTAAGACTATCTGTTTTGCCAGAGAGAGTGATAATCGATTTCGTCATAGGAGAGGTGATATGGTAGATGGAAAATTTACAGCAGGAGATGATTTGGATAATATTGATCGTGAAGATCTTAACGATACCCTTGAACTGGCATGGAATATAACGAAATATTTCACGGTTAACCCTGATTGTTGGTTTAACGATTCAATGTGGAATATTACAACTTCAGATTCAGAAGATGTATGCGATTTTGATGATATAGTTACTGCAGAATTTGATGTAAGATCAATATTGCCACATGATTTGGCAATGCTGAATGTGTCTTTAATGAAATCTAATCCAGATCCAGAGCCTGATACTACTGTAATGTATAAGGTTATGAATTTTAAAGTCAATAGAAGTTGGGTCACAAAAAATGTTAGTTTTAACCTTAGTGAAAATGACGATATTGGTCAATATTATCTTATATTTAATCTTTCTAATTCCACAGGTCGTATAAATCAAATTGTGAAACTAGGTGGTAATAATATCAATGTAACTAAATACTCCTATGATATAGATGAAGATGAGCCTACGTTCCCGCTATGGCCTTATGATTCTTGTGGTAATCCGCCGAATATAACAAATGTCAGTGCTACACCTAATAAGTTAGGATTCGGTTTTAATGTTACAATATCTGCTGATGTTACATCCGATGTTGGTAGTGCAATTGATGTTGTTGAAGTAATAGTTGCTGATCCAGATTTTACCTTGAATAATTTTACTATGAATAACATCGGTGGTGATACTTATGAATATGTGTTCAATGATACCTGGAAGTGGGGTAAGTATAGATATTTGATTTGGGCAATGGATGAAAACGATAATGAAAGCTGGTCAGATTGGAACTTTTTTAATGTATCTGCTAAGGCAACAGTTTCAGTATGCACTATTAAAGATTCCTATGGCGATGGTGAAATAGTTAATCTCACTGATCCCCCCGGTGAGCAACCTTTGATTGGTTATGAGCTATTGGACAATGATCAGGTATTGCATATGTGGAATAATTATAATTCTTATTACTTCAACACTAGTGATGGTATACAGCTAACTAACCATAAGGATGAGTATTGGACTCATAATGTGCTGATGCTCGGATATTACTATAATGATGAGTGGAATTTGATTTATCGAACGGATGAGCTGAGTGGTTTCAATAAGAACATTGCTTCTGATGATGAGACTTTTGTAAATGCTACATTATGGAAAGATCTCACTTATGGTGGATATGATTTCCGTCTAGCTATTCGTTATTATCTGGGTGTGGACGATGTTGATCTCACTATTATTCCGTATATTAAGAATTTGGATGAGGATGATATTCCTTATGTTTTGGGTTTCGGTTGGGAGATGAAGGATATACGTATAGGTAATGTTACCAGTGATAATTATTTACGTATCTTTAATGGTTCTGGTTTTGAGGATATTCTTCTTAATCAAACCTTGGATAATTGTTACACAGATATGGGTAATAATACGATTATTCGTCTTATTTGTACTAATCCACCTACTCATCATCTAAGCAGGGATCTTTATCTTAGTTGGAATGAAGATCTCACGTATAAGGTGACTGTTAAATCTCGTGAGGGACAGTATAATGCTCCTGTGACTTTGTTTATTCGTGTTGGAACTCTTAATAGTGGTCAGAAGAAGTCTACAATGATGCATTGGTTGGATAGTGATGGCTGGCTTGGAATAAGTAGTAGTGAATATGATAGTCATTGTGGTGATACCATGGGTCGTACTTTGGAAGAGGCGTTAGATGGAGATGACTACTGGTGGAATGCATGGACTCCAGGTCATACTCATTATTTTATTCTTGATCTTGGCCAGAATCTTACAATTAAGAAAGTCAGAGGTCGTTCAATTACATCTGCTGATCCGATAGATGTCGATATTTATATTAGTGATAATAAGTCAGATTGGGGAACAGCAGTTGCAACAGGTATATCTTCCTGGAATGATACTGATGCTTGGCAGGAGGTGGATACTACGGATAAGACTGGTCGATATATTAAGGTGGTTATTATTGACACTGAGGATATTTTTGATTCTATTAAATGGGGTCAGATTTTTGGTACTTATATCACTATCTTTGATGCTTATGGTGATGTTCCGAATGAAGCACCTGTTATAAGTGATCCGTATCCAATCAGTGGTAGTACTGGTATAGGTATTGCTCCATTGTTGAATATAACGGTTTCTGATAATGAAGGTGACAATATGACTATTACTTGGTATAGTAATAGTAGTGATAGCTGGCAGATTTTCGATACTAACTCTAGCGTGAATAATGGAACATATCATCAGGTGTTTAGTAATGCTAGTGTGAATGGTCAGTGGTGGTATTGGAATGTGAGTGTATCTGATAATAGCGGAAATTGTGTGGAAAGCGATGTGTTTAATTTTTATACGGGTTTTGAGTCTAAGATCTGTAATTCTGGTAGCACGAATATTTCTGGTCATCTATTGATAAGAATCGATTATTATAATGAAACTTCTGAGGAATGGGAGGTTGATACATTTGTTATAGATGAGAAATTCACACGTCGGATTATTAACATCAGTGAAAAGCTTCCGTTGGATACGATATTTAACCCTGAAAATGTGAATACCAGTTCATTTAGTCATGGTAACGGGACTTATCGTGTTTATGCAGCGTTCCGTGATCCCTGTGGCAATGTTCTGTATATAAATAATGAGTCTCAATATCCGCCAGATTCTTGGTATCTTGAGGATTGGTATGAGTTTTCGGTTACGGGAATTTAAGTATCTTTTAGTGTTGTTTATCATGGAATTAGAGGGTGATAAAATGTGATGTTAGTTAAAGCTAGGATATATGAAATAGGGTAAACTGGATAGGTTTATCGATATGAAAGAATCAGTGTTTGGTTTTTATTTTGGGTCGTGTGATTTTACAATTTTAATAAAGTTTAGAGGAGGTAAAAGAATATGAAGAAAATAATTATTGGAATGGTTGTCATGCTTTTTGCATTGACTTCGTTTTCTATTGAAGCAGGTGAAACAAGAAATAGCTATTATTATGCTTATTTTAATAGTTACAGTACTAATCAGTCTTGGAGTTTTAATCCGGAATATATGGTTGATGGTAATGAATCCAGTTATGCATTTACAGACAGAGGCCAAAAGGAGACAGAATTGCTAACCTGCAACAGTTTTAATTTGACCAATATAACAATCACAGGTGTACATTTGAGAGCCAGAGCATATACTTCAGTCGGTCTTCAAAGTATAATTCTGGTTCCAGTATTTGATGGAACTTCTAATGGTAGTGAGTATAGTGATTTTGTTGGTATTTTTGAGGGTTGGACTGACTGGTTTGATATAACTTATGATCCAGCTGGTCCTGGTGGTGGTAATTGGACCTGTGATGATATTGAATCTTTAGATTGTAAAGTGACATCTGGTTTGGGTACGACAGAATCTAATACTTTGTATTGTTCTTATGTTCAAATAAGGATTACAGGTAATCAAACAATATAAATGTGTTACATGGTTATATTAATGATTAAAATGACTCATTTGTATAGCTAATGTAATTTGCCTATCTATAATTAAATTAGTAATGGATTTTTAATCTTTATTCCTGGGGATAATTTGTATATTCCCTTTTATTTTCTATGTTTGTGTTGCTCTTCTAGCTGCCAATTTAACATCTTCTTTCTTAATAGTCTTTCTTTTAGCATGTCTAGCGAGTTCTATTGTTTCTTTAGATATTTTTGTTCCATAATCCTCCAAAACTTCAGCCATACTTGTTATTGCAGTCATGCTGATTCTTTCTGCTCCAGCATTTCTCATGATTCTTTCTACTGATGCAAGTGGTAACTCACCCATTTATTATCACCCATATCATCTTTTTTTTACATTTTCTAAATAAATAAGGAGGCTAAAAACCTTCTTTATTTTTCTAAAATATTAAAAGAATATGCAGACTTAATTAGATTTAGTACTAATGAAAAATTTGGCGAATTTACTGCATCTATCAGTTGTTCGAACTTATCCTTTACTGTGCCCTTAATAGGACAATGTTCGAACACAAGATCAGGGAAGATAGTATGGATTTTTTGGGTTTGATTCTTTAAAAGGAAATCAAATGGAGGATTTAGCTCTATCCTTCTGATTTCCTTGTTTTTAACCCAGATTCTTTTAAAAACAGCTCTAGCTAAGTTCTTTTTCTGCCGGAAGCTAAAGATTTTATGTAAATGAGATAAGGTTGAAGCTAAGATCATGCATTTGTCAATAAAATCAAAATTTGAGCTGTAATCTTTATCTAAAACTGTGAGTCGATCTCTAGCATTTTTAATCTCTTTTTCATACTTCTGGCTGTATTTTTTATACACCTCTGATGTTATTGTTTTAGTAGCGAGATTATCAACCAACGTATCCATTTTCGCTTCATTTTCTTTTAACTTTCTTTTAAGATTACGTAATTCATTAGTTGATTTTGCTTTGAAGTTTTTTTGAACTTCCTCTATCTCTAATTTTAAAAGCTTTAGAAGCCTTGGCGATGGTTCCATAAGAGTATACAGTTTTTCGATCTGACTTTCAAGCAATTTAATCGGTATATATGGCTGCGAGCATTTATGATTAACACCTGATGGGCACCTATAATAGTCTCCTCTAGGATGAACCTCAGCTGTTAATCTCCCTTGACAGCTTTGACAATAAATTAATCCTCTTAAGAGGAAATCTCTTTTTTGCCATTTATCCTGAGTAATTTTTTTCTCAGTTAGAATATTTTGAACTTGATTAAAAAGAGATTCACTAATTAGTGGTTTATGTTTTCCATGGATTTCTTTGTTCCACATTGTCATTTTACTGATATAAAACTTGTTTCGAAGGATTCTTTTAATCTGTTGATGAGAGAAGAGTTTACCATTTTTAGTTTTTAATCCTCTTTTTACCATTTCCTTTGAAAGAGAACCTAGAGAATATTGACCAGTCGAATATAGTTTGAATATCTGTTTTATTAAATAAGATGTGTCTTTGTCTTCAACTATATAGGAATGACCTTTCTCATCTCTCATATTTTTATATCCAATTGGAGCTAATAAAGGCCATTCACCTCTGCTAAACTTTTCCTTTAATCCTTTCAAAGTCTCTTCAGCTAAGTTAGACGAATAAAACTGGGCCATAGCTACTAGTACATTCTCGATGAATTCGCCTGATGGTGTTTCTTCAATATTTTCACTGACAGAGATAAGTTTTATTCCTTCTTTTTTCAAAATAGCTTTATAGGCAAAAAAATCAATATTGTTTCTAGAGAACCTATCGATTTTGTGAACAATAACTGTATTAATGGTTTTGTCTTTCTGACATCTCTTTATCATCTTCCGGAATTGAGGGCGATCTGCCGTTTTAGCTGACTCCCCAAGGTCAGTAAATTCTCCTACAATTCTAAAATTGTGAGACTTGGCGTATTCCCTTATAGCTTTCAATTGAGCAGGAATAGACAGTCCTTTCTCGGCTTGTTCTTTAGTTGACACTCTGGCATATGCTAGGGCATTCTTCATAGTTTTTTAGATATTATTTTAACTGTTGTGTTGATTTTATATTATATAACTAAGTTATGGAAAAAGCAAGTTTTTATGGAGATTTAGCTAGAGCAACCGTTGAGTAGGATTTCGCTTAACTCTCCCGTCATATACGAAGTTTCGTCATAACCGAAACTTTGGTAAACGAAATAAGCATATATGATATGCTGTGCTAAGTGTAGGTACTCTCTGAGTTTTCAGCTAATTTCTTCAAGATCGCAATCAATTTCGCACCAAGTTCAAGGGCTTCTTGTGCTTGTCCTTCTGGTAATCGTTGAGCATGAACTGCGGCGTTTGCGATTTGACCAACATATGTAAAAGAATTTTCTAGGTTTCGGAACTTTGGATATTCTTTCAAGAAATGTCGATAGAGTTTTCCAAGCGTCATAAATCTAATTTCCTTGGTGACCTCTGGAGTTAAGGTTCTTTTTCCAAGTATTTTCCGAAGTAGATACTCCAATTTTATCCTAGTTCGAGCCAGTGCCATGATTGTATCTTCGCCTTCAAGAAACAGTTCTTCTTTCACTTCTTTGGAGCTCTCCAAGGTTTCCGCATCACTTGATTGTGTCAATTTCTCTTTTGCATCTAACAATTCTGCCATACCAGGGATAGTAATGGAAATGTTACTTGTTACATTCCCGATCGTATTGATACTTGTAGAAATCACCGAAAGACTTTGTCTTATTTCATTTTTAAAATCCTTCATCTCTTTCTTTGTTTCACGGATATCTCTTTCCAATTCAAAAAGTGTTCCAAATTTAAGGCGTTTCATAAAGGGAAGAAAGACTAAGATAATAGCTAGGATCAGAAGTAAATAGCTCCCTTCTGAAATGGCAGGTTGATGTAAAATATCGGTGGAGAGGTGAAATAGAATGACTAGATATGCAGCAAAGACCCATGAAAATAAGGGGAAAAGCCATCCTGGAACTTCTAATTTACCCATATTTGTATCTCCAAGAAAGAGCACTTTCGCCTAACAAGTTATATACGAACTTGAGAACATAAATTAAGTTCAGATATACATCCTTTTAGTTGAGACTTCTTACTCATTCTTCTATTTCTTGAGGATAATAGAGTTGCAATTTAAATTATTATCTCCGTTTTTTAAAACTCAAACCTTATTCTTCTTCTATTATTTTTTACTAAATAATTCTCTAAAGAGTCTATGACGCACTCCATTATTCTTTTTGAATTGGTAATGACTCCTCCATTATTGCGAATAAATTCCTCTATCTTTTCAAGGTCATTTTTAAGCTTCTTTTTTTCTGAACAGAGAATTTTAAAACATATATTCCAATCGTTACAATCAGGCTCGCCGGGACAATATTTTTTATAAAGTTGGTTAATGGTTTTTAACTCTAAAGAGTTGGCTGTTGATTTAGGGCTTCCCAAAGGCCCGATTGCGTACTCAAAATTTCCATCAGGAGAAAATTTGGGAGATGTTATAAAACCTTTATTTCTGTCCAACTTATTTTTTAATTCCCCTCCAGCAGTACCAAAGTGAGCTACCAAAATGTTCCGAGCGATTCTAAGATCATCAGGAATTTTGACATTTGATATTTCTTTTAAAATTTCTAGGACCCTGTGGCTCCATAAGAGCAAACATTGTGAATAGAATCTAATTGCATCAATTGATTCTTTATATTTCTTCAATTCTTCCGGAGTAGCGGAACTTATCTCTATTTCTGTATTTCTTTTTAACTTACCTAATCTTTTCAAAATATAAACTAAATCAAGTGTTGATTCCCATAAGATTACTT
Organism: uncultured Thermoplasmatales archaeon; assembly: GCA_964346655.1. Classification (GTDB taxonomy): domain Archaea; phylum Thermoplasmatota; class E2; order DHVEG-1; family DHVEG-1; genus CAYFVP01. The sequence continues at coordinate 6,075 of CAYFVP010000132.1, read as the reverse complement.
CACGGAATTTCTCTCCTTTAATCTGCATAGTGAAATTTTCTAATTGATATAACCATCTGTTCAATAATATCTCATCTTTTTTATTTTCCATAATTTCTCCTAATATCAACTTCACCATAAAAATTTGCTATTTAAACATGTTTTCACATTCAGCCTTTCCTTTACTATTGATTTTTATTATATAACTCAGTTACAGAAAAATCAAGTTATTATGCAGAAATAGTCAGATCAACTGTTAAATAGGCAACAGAAGAGAATTTTTTGACTCTTTCTTCTACATATATGTAAAACAAAATGAGATAAACGTGAAGAAGACCCATTGATTAGTGTGTCGGAAGTTAAATGAAATAATGGATTAATACTTAACAAGTTATAAATAAATGTTCAGGTCCGCCGAACCGCAAACAGGCTAACAGGAAAAAATTTAGGTAAAACGAAGCAGGTTTTTTACGGTTTTAAATTAACAGAAACACTTATCATATAGCTATAATTGGAGTATATTTTCTAAATAAGAAATCTAAATTATAATCAATGTTATGAATGATAAGTTACCCAAAATACATTTGCTTATTTGATTCAATATGTTTTATCCCATTTTTGTTAATAATGGCACCATCTGTGTTTAAATGAATTAGCTTTTTATCATAAAGTCCTTTTAGATATGTATTAACATATGAGTTTTTCTTTGGTTTCAAAATATTTCTTAATTCTTTTACAGATAATCTCTTTGGAAATTTATATAAGATAATTAATATCTGTTCTCCAAAAGTTAGGTTCTTTTTTAGTATCATTATTTCTCCATCTTCAAATTCTTCTATTATTGGAATTCGGCGTTCCATAATTGAATTAGTTAAATTAATTGCTTTATCTGTATCATCTGTATAGAATAATAGAACGAATTGGGATAGTATCCAATTACAAGAAGTGATAACATAATCAGCATCAATTTCATCGGCTTTATTTGATTTAACATGAGCAACTTTTTTCTTATTTCTTATCGTATATATTGATTTTAGAACTTGTGGAATTACAAAGAACAATAATTCATCCTGAGATGTTTTTTTAGGTATCTTTAGTATTTGATTGTAATATTTTTCGAATTGAATTTTGTTTATATCTATTCTTGAATATGGATCTGAAATATATTTTAAACAAGCTATACAAATTTCACAAAACCTCCCACCATGCAAAATTGTTTTTGTAACATCACCTAGCCATAATGAAGATTTTGTTTCTTTATATTCGTTTATCAGTTCTCTGACTAAATCTGAGTCAATTTTTTTAGATAATTCATTAATAAATAATTCGAGAGTCATAGTTCACAGTCTTTGGTTTCAACAAAATCTTTTAACATTTTTATAGCCTGCAATTGGCCTGGATAAATGAGTTGCATTGATGATTTAGGTCTTTTCGTTGAAAAATATTTTCTGTATTTAGTACTGCTTTCTAGTAGATCCAACCTATCATAAGAAATATGGCTATCTTTTAGGAGTTGTTTCCCATCAAAATTATCGATTTGATAAACTTTCTTGATAATAATTCCAAGGAGCATTAATGATTTAATCTGCAACTTCTTCCTAGTTTTCCCTGAAGGACTCTCCAAAAGTCTTAATCCATCAGGTTGAAAGTCAAATAACATTTTCATTTTATTTTCATCGATTTGATTTGCTTTAGCAAACTCTGTAATATTTGAAATTAATTTATCATTTTCAATTTCTATCTGAGGAGCTTTTACTCGCTCCATTCCAGTAATATGAGGTTTAAAATCAATATCAAAATTTGAAGCATTATGTAATATATCTTTAAGGAGGATAATTCCTTTTTGTAATCCATATTGGGTTATCTCATAGGATGTTTTTGTACTGCCAATGGGTCCTCGTCTATGAATTATAAGAGTTGGGAATTTTTTTAAGTTGATAGATAAGGGTGTTAATTTTGGAACTCCTGAAAGTCTTAATATATTTCGAAGTTCTGAAGAATCTATTTTATTCATACCAAAGTATAATCTGTTAGCCACAAGAGTGAGCAAAGAAGATTTTAGATGACATTCCTGCATATCTGTCGATTTGAAACCTCTCAGAAGTATTATTGATTTTCCATCGAAATTGAAAACTGAATTTAATTCATTTCTATTTAAATTATATTTTTTAATTTCTTCTAAAAAATCATATTTTCGTTACTTTAAAAACCTTTGACACCCGAAGAGAGAGTAACAACTCAAAAAATTTTGAAATTTTTTTTTGATTTTGGACTGCTTTGTCTCTAAACTCTATATTGATTCTAAAGTTGAAATTCTGACTCTTAATTCTATAAAATATAATTTAGTATTCTCTGCAGTATTGGAAACATATCAAAAAATCTCAACCAATTATTAGTTGCTCGGTCTCTTGGCTTTATGTTAACCTGTAATCTCATCCAATCACTCCAAGCACCATTTTCATCCCTTGCTTGAACTTTAACAATAGCCCAATTAATACCAACATATCTCCGTCTATGCTTCAAAGTTACAGGTACTCCAGAAGATGACAACTCTGTCCAACCGCTATTTGTATCATCTCCCCAGTCCACATAATAACTAACTTTATCACCATCAGGGTCAGTTGTAACAATTGTATAGGTATATTCTTTAAAGAGTTTAACTTGAGTTGGACCATCTATATTGGGTTTTTCTGGAGGACTATTTCCCTCTACTGGCTCAATAGCATAAAGTTTAGCAATAAAATTATCTGTATGTGAACCAAAGTAAATAGTTCCATCTTCACCTATCGCAGGAGAAGAAAAAATTGCATCTAATGCCTTATATGACCATCTAATAGTTCCATCAGGATTTAATGCATACAAAATACCATTCCATCCTCCAAAATATATAATCCCATATTTGTCAATAGCTGGAGAAGTACTCACATAATCAGTATCAATATAATACTTCCAGTTAATAGTTCCATCAGGATTAATACTATAGATATTGGCATTATCCCAATCTTGGTATGCTGCAACATAGATAGTACCATCCGCGGATATTGCTGGAGAAGAAACCACATTATTTCCTAACTTTAACCGCCATTTCAGAGTTCCATTAGAATGCAAAGCATAAAAATATCCTTCAACGTGTCCAAAATAAATGGTTCCATCATCATCGATTGTTGCACCTTTACCACCACACCAGTTACCTGTATTAAATCTCCATTTCAAAGTCCCATTATTTTTATAAATAGCATAGAAAAAACCATCATGAGAACCACAATAAACAGTGTCATCATCAAGAGCAGGAGAGGAATAAATCCTGTTACCTGTGTGAAAATCCCATTTTTTTGTTCCATTTGGATAAACAGCACAAATATTATTTCCTCTTACTGATGCTACATATATATTTCCTTCTTCGTCAATTACAGGTGATGAATAAACCAAACTAACACCTATAACAAGACTCCATTTTTTCGTTCCATTGGGATAAAAAGCATAAAGATGTCCATCATTTGAGCCTATAAATATTGTACCATCTGCGGCAATAGCTGGAGATGATTCTATGCCTTCTCCAGTTTTAAAACGCCATTTTTGAGTGCCATTTGGATTAATTGCATAGAAATAACGATCATATGAGCCAATATATATAGTTCCGTTTTTGTCAATTGCTGGTGAAGAATATACCAAGCCGCCGATAGTTGTTTCCCATTTTTCCTTCCACCAAGTCCCAGACTTACCATAAGGGCTATGACCAGTATGACGAGCATCATGACTGAACATCGGCCATGCACTATCCATCAAACCACCATCGCTTGTTGTTGATTCTATTCTAATAGCTGTTTTTACATAATAGCCAACACTCATTGGAGCCACTGCTGACAAGATGAAAAGAGATATGATTCCCAATGACAGAGCTATCTTATTAACCGTAGGATGACCTCCTTCAATAGTGGAAATCCTTCTAATAATCTCAACCAATAGGAATCAAAGAATGCTCTGGTTCTTGGAACACAAATTTCAAGCGTACTCCAATCACTTTCTGAACCATGAATATCTTTTACTTTAGCACGAATTATTTTATCCCCTTTTATCAACCAGGTATGATTAAATTTAACAATAGAACCCGATTCATAAGGACCAAGCCAAAAGGTAGAAAGTCCAATTCCCCAATCTATCTTTAAATACAATTTATCAGAATTAGGATCAGTTATTAAGAACTTATACTCGTTTTTTACTCTAACTTTAACGTTTTTTGGACCTATTATACTTGGTAAATAAGGTGGCAAATTTCCTACATCACTAAAACAATAAACTTTATGGTCATTTGAACCGACATAGAGTTTTTTATCAACAATAGTAGGAGAAGAAATAACATTATGACCAGTTTTATAATCCCAGATTACCTCCCCAGTATACATATTAAAGCAATAGATCTTTTTGTCATTTGAGCAGATGTATATTTTCCCATCAGCAATAGTAGGGGAAGACCACACAATTCCCTCTGTTTTATAGCTCCATATCAAACTTCCATTATTCGCATTAAAACAATATACCTTTTTATCCCTTGAACCAATGTAGACCTTTCCATCAAAAACAGCGGGATCAGACTGTATAAAATCTCCAGTTTCATAATGCCAGATTTTCTCCCCAGTAAAAGCATTAAGGCAATATACCTTTTTATCCCTTGAACCAATGTAGACCTTTCCATCAGCAACAGTAGGAGAAGACTCCAAAATTCCTTGCGTCCTGTAACTCCAGACTTTCTCACCAGTATCAACATCTAGACAATAAACATAGGCTTTGCCACCACCTATGTAAACCTTACCATCATAAATAGCAGGAGAAGAAAATATAATCTGGTAAGTTGGATATTCCCAAATTTTATCCCCAGTATCTGCATCTAGACAATATATTTTACCATCAGCACCACCTATGTAAACTTTACCATTATAAATAGCAGGAGAATTACTTGACTCTGACCCAATGGGATAATCCCAGATTTTATCCCCAGTATCTGCATTCAAGCAATACAATTTACCATCTCTTGAGGCGAAGTACACCTTACTATTCCATACAGCTGGAGAGGAAAATATCCAACCACCTGTTGAATAATTCCAGATCTTATCTCCTGTATCTGCATTCAAGCAGTACATGTTACCATCATATGATCCGATGTAAACCTTATAATCAATAACTGTTGGAGAAGATCTTACGTCATTACCCGTTGTATAATACCATATAACAGTTTTTGTCTCAGGCCCTATGGATGTTGAATATCCAGTATGTTGTAGGTCATGACGATACATTGGCCACCAATCAATTTCATCATTACTAGACGAAGTATACTCAGATTCATTTATAATAAGTGTTGATTTAACATCATACCCAAGACCTATAGGTATAAATGCAGAGCATAACAACAAGATGCATAATCCAAATGCAAGGATGCTTTTACTCAAACTGTTACCTCCTCCAATAATTTAAATCAAATACTGGGTATATAAAACTTTATAACAATATGAACCATTATAAAAAAACTTCAATAAATTAACTAAAAGATTATATTTAACGTTCATTTAATAAATAACTATACCCCACCACACCACCCCAGCCCCTACGTTAATAAATTCTTACATACAACATACAACATGATATAAACTATAAATAACTAAAAAACCAGTTTTCAAAAATATACATATACAAAAAAAAAAACATATGTGCACATGCACAGTTTTATACATATGTCGTATACTATTATAAATATAATATAACAATTCCATTTTAAAATTAAATTCACAATAAAAAAAAACAATATTAGTATAATATCCAACTTACAATATATATATGAATACAATTTTGAATTATTCCAGATCCTGCAACATTTCCTGCAGAAACCCCTTGAAATTAAAAAGCTCTTCATCCTTAAATGATTCTACAAGATTATCCAACCAACCACTTTCAATATAAACCTGATACAGAGCATCACGGACAATTACACTAAAAGGTTTATCTAATGCAAGAATTAAAACATCATGTAAATCCTTATCAACACGAACACCAACAGAAATACGATTAGTACTAATTTTTTTATTATGCTTCTTCATATATACC
>CAYFVP010000131.1:0-6438 GCA_964346655.1 uncultured Thermoplasmatales archaeon | reverse complement strand
TGCTTTCTGTAATCTACTTATTTCCTCATCTTTATCAATTAATTTGTCTATTTTTTCTGATAAATCTTTTTGTTTATCTTCTAGTTCTAAATTAATTTGCCCGAAAACAAGGTTTTTCTTTTTTAAAACTACCTGATTACGATTAAGTTGTTTATTTAAATTATCACCCATTTTTTCCTCTCTCTATGATTTTTCAACTTTTTACTTTTAGCAAAAATGATGCTTTTGAAAGAAGCTCACCCAACCCATCATTTCCACTTAACGTTATTGTGTCGCTTACATGTACCGCATAGAATTCATTTCCATCCTTGCTTGACAAATGTAATTCACCAAGCTCTACAACTTTTTGAACAGGAATCCAGCTCCATGAGTTGTAATTGTATTTTGTGTGAGAGAACACATACCAAACTTGCACGTTGAAATATTTTTGAAGATTTATGTATTGTTCTGTTTCATTTTTGTCAATAGGAAAATTATCATATTTTTCAACAGCACATTTATATTCAACATCTGTCAAGATAAATCCTAGATTTGGTATGAGTATCATAAAATCAGGTCGTCTTGTCATATAGCGTTTTAATGATGGTGAGAATGTCTTAACGTCTTGTTGGATATAACAATAAGGTACATCATGTTTATCAAGCCATTCTTTGAATTTTGATTCTGCCTCCCTTTCTTTTTCCTGCATACTCATTTGCATATTTTTCCTCCTCAATATTATATTTTAAAACAAGTAATTATTTATAAACTTCTCTTTAACAATTGTAAACTATTTTTTAGTCTTAATCTCGAATTCTTGAATTGTCTTAAAAATTGGTCAAAAAACCTGTTATTTATTATTACACTATTTAATTTATGCAATAAGAAATTAACCGTTATGTCACTCTCCTATTGGTGTTATCTCACGTATCCTATCAAAATGAATAAGTGAAGTTTTCTGCTTGGTTGAAAATTGAATCGAATCGCTGTAAACATTATCGATAAATCCAGTTAAACAAAAGTTACCAGTGATTACCAGTTTTACTTTTTACCTTGATATTGATTTATCATTTTTCGATTCATTTCGATTCTCTCCTTCAATTTTTTCTAATTGTTCTTCTGTCCAGATTAAAAGATTATCTAATGTCATTTCTGGATGTTCTTCTAAAAACTTTTTTGTTTTTGGATATTTAGAAAAATCAGAGATCATTATTTCCAGCCTCTTCTGGTCCATATAGTTGATCTAAAAAATTTAGTTCATTTCGTATACATTGGTCTATAAAATCTGCTTTTCCTATATATCCCTGTTTAAGTTTAACTTCTATTCTTTTTATTAAAAATTCAGGTATACTTATTAAGGTATGTTTGGTCATATAATCACTTAGTCCTTTATGTGAGAAAAACTAACAAAAATACAAATATCCCATTTATACCTTAATATCCACTTTAAGGACTATTTTTAACAGTGATTTTTACGGAACAGCTTAGTTTTTCTCTATACTTTTTTAATTAAATAGAATGTGAATTTTATATAAATATTTTTTTAACGGATTATTAAAATGTTTTATTTTTTTAGTCCATTGATTTTTTCTAGTTTTTCAAGTCTTAATTCTGTTATTTGTGCTTTCATTTCTTGGATTGATTTCTGCATTTCTATGATTTGTTTATCTTTTTCTGCAAGTTGTTTATTAACATCTGTTAGATCAGGTTGTCTTTCAAAAACAGTAACATTATGAACATTCTTCAAGTATAATTTTGCTAGCTCCTTTTCATTAAACTGTCTATATGTTGACAGGTATCCTGCATGATCCATCAAATGCTCTGCAAGGTCCACATTTCCCAGATATGTTCGGAAGAAATCCCTTAAACTCTTATATTGTAATTCTCTCCGGCTCCTATGGATTTTATTATCAAAATCCCCTTTTAGTTTGGTTTTTTTTCTAAATCCTGCTTTATCACATGCAATATTGAACGCTTTTCTTATACTATTAGAACTAACTGGAAAAATACGGTTATCAACTTTTATCTTTTTTGATTGTTGGTGCTTGAAGTTTAAACTCTTTAATGAATTTTTTGTATATTCTTCTCTTACTCTTAACCATTCCTTCAATAGTTCTGTTGCTTCAGGAGAAATAAAACAGATTCTTCTTCGTTTATTTTTTGCTATTTCAGCACGGACATTTATCTTAGTAGGTGTTTGGTCCAGGTATATATCATCTGGTTCAAGTTCTACTACCTCCCCTATTCGCATTCCAGATGTTATACTCATTAATACTGCTGTTTTAGTTCTAATATCACAGTAATGAAGGATTTGTTTTACTTCTTCTATATCTGGAACATATTTAGGTGTTACTGGAACAGATGTCGTCCTCTTCATCCTTGCAGATATATCATCCCATATATCAAGTGCTTTGGTTGTTTTGTCAAATCTTGTTAAAAATCCTTTTATTGCACAGATCCCTATGTTTCTTGTAGATGGTGATTTTTCTTTTAAGTATTCCCAGAATTTCTTGATATGTTTTTCATACGGTTGTTGTTTTTTGAAATATGTATCAGGTGTTTCGTTGTTTATTTGCAAGTATCGTCTAACATGACTGCAGTAAATTCTCTTTGTTTGAGGATTATCTAGTAAAGCTAATTCAAACCATTCTCCTATTTTGTCTTTCATTTTTTCAAATCCTTTTTTTCTCTAGTAAGGTAAAGGATTTTATGTTTATAAAAACTAACGATATGAATTAATTGTTAAACACCCATTGTAACTCTTAATAAATCGCGTAAGCCAGGTGAAAAACCTAGAATTAATATACAAATCTTTAACATATTTACTAAATTTAAATAATTTTTTAATTCGTCTTTGAAATATATATCAAAGATATATATCACAACAATAATTAAAATAAATTTTATAATTGGAAATAATGGTCCCCATATTTCAAGTAATAAATTTGATGCAGGATGCTTTTCAGCATAATTAAGCCCCATTAAAAAAGGGTCTTTAATACTAATATAACTTGTTAAACCATCAATGAGATGTCCAGAAAGCATTGCCAAATTTAAGGGATTTTTATAAATGACAATTTTTTCTTTATTTTTGTAAAAATGTGCAATTAAATAGACTGCTCCAACAATTAAAAAAACAAGAGCAATAATAATTAAAAAAACATCAAATCTTACACCAGTTGTTGGTCCCCATTGATCACCGATAATCCATCTGATTATAAGATATGATGATGGCAACAAAAAAACTAATCCGCCAAAAAATAACACTCTATTTATAGTAATTTTTGGGTTCTTGAGTCTTTTTTCAAGATAATAACCAAGTAATAAAAACAAAAGGGCAAAAAATGCAATTTGAATATATATAAACGGAGAAATAAACCAATAAACAATAGGAACATCAAAGTATCCTGTGTCCTCCAAAACTCTACTAACTGGTCCATATAAAATAAATGGCATCAATGAAAGTGCAAATCTCCAATTAACAGTGATTTTTAATTTCTTAAAAAGTTTATATAAGGCGTATAAAGCAAAAATTAAAATTAATCCAAAGGTAATTTCTGCAATCAAGGTATATCCTTCATCAGCCCTAACACCATTATGATATGCAACACCTCCGGCTGCATCAGCAACAACTGGTCCCCAATAATGTTTCCAGATCCATTGATCATAAAAAATAGATGGCATCAGAACAACTGCAACCATAATAAAAACAATTATTCCAAGGAGAACATAAATAGAAAAGGTAAATTTATTTTTTTTATATGTATCAATAATTCTCATTTTTCTTTTTCATGAAAGTAAAAAACATTATAATAACTTTTTATTTATGGTTGCTAAAGAAATTAAAATACAAAATAATTATTGCAAATATAATAGCAATTTAATAAACCTTACAAGATTACCTTTTTTTCCAAAAATAATAAGGCTAATTAAATGAGAAACTATTTAACATTAAAATATCTTATATTATTGAGGGATAAAAATTGGCAAAAGAAAAGAAAACCAATGAAAACGCAATACTTGTTGGTAGTAAACCTTCGATGAACTATGTACTTGCAGTAGTTAATCAATTCACTCAAGGATCAAAAGAAGTTGTTATAAAAGCTCGAGGTAGAGCAATAACAAGAGCAGTGGATACTGCAGAAATAGTCAGAAATAGGTTTATTAAAGATGCAAAAATAAAAGATATCCAAATTGGAACAGAAGCTGTAAAAACAGATGAAGGAGGAACCTCAAATATATCCACAATTGAAATATTTTTAACCAAAAAAAGCTAGTTTTGATAATTTTTAAAACTCTCAAGTCTAAATTATTGTTTTATTAGATACAATAAAATATTTAATTTATTATTGGACCTGTGTTAAATGCACTTATTTTAAAAAGAAAAAAAATGATATTTTCAGTAATAATTTTCAAATCTCCAAAAAAAATTTAACTTTGAATTAGGACTTTTTTAGATTCTTAAACATTTTATCTGGAGATTTAATAAAATCAATTATATATTGATTAAATCTTTTCAAAGGAATTCTAATATACTTAGTTATTTTAGGGTTTGGTTGAAATATTCCCTCCTTAGTTAAATAAAACCCTAAGCCTAGATAGTCTTCTACTATTGCACATTTTATTGTTTTCCTACCTAATTCTTTTAGTGCCCAAAATCTATGATGTCCATCTAATACAGCATAATATTCTTTTTTAGGGTGTTTCACAACAACAATCGATTTTATCGACTTACCTGACTTTATTTCGTTAATAATCTGGTTAATCCCTTGGATATCAACTTTATTATCCGCAATAATTTTTTTTATAGGTAATTCTACTGAATATTTATCTGGATAGGAAATAGCTTTAAAGAAATTTGTCATTGTTTCTAAGTCGTTAAACAGAATGTAATTAAATAAAATTTATTGTTTTATTTAATTTGTATTAAAATTATGCTTTCAACTTGAAAAAGAATAATAATTTTTGATTTTTATAATTATATATGTATGATATTGAACAATTGTTACCCATATATTAAAATAAATATAAAAATAAATATATTTTCAATATCTTTTTTATTTTACAATTTTCCTAGGTTGCCTTTTTAAAGATACTTAAGTTTACGAAAAAATGATGGAGATATAAAAATGATTGATACATCTAAAATGAATACACGAGAGGTATTAAAAATCGCTAAAAAATATGCTTTGGATAATGAAATAGGGGATATTGTTATCGCAACAACTACTGGAAATACTGGTGTATTAGCATCAAAAATTTTCAATGATAGATTTAATCTAGTAGTAGTAACTCATTCCACTGGTTTTAGGAATCTAGGAGAACAAGAGCTTCTTGAAAATAATAAAAACAAAATGTTGAAAAAAAATGTTAACATTTTTACTGGACCAATGATTTTTCACTCCTGGAATGATTATTATAGGAAAAAATATGGAGCAATAATGCCTACAACAATAATAGCTGATACCTTACGAATTTTTGGACAAGGTATTAAAGTAGCTATAGAAATAATTACAATGGCTGTAGATGCAGGATTAATACCACCAAGACCTGTAATAAGTATTGCAGGAACTGAGAAAGGAGCAGATACTGTTATTCTTGCTGAAGGCAAAAATAGTAAAAAGCTCTTTGAAATGAAAGTAATTGATATAATAGCTAAACCAATGAAATGGTAATAATGGTTAAGAATATTCGAACCTTAAAATAGTAAATAGTAAAAACATTAAAATCTTATTTTATTAAATCTAATAATCTCTGCAGTATCGGAAATCGTTCAATAAACCATAGTAAATAAGAACCAAATGATGCTCTAGTTCTTGGATTTGATATCTTAATCTCATATTCAGTCCACCCACTCACTGCATCAAATGTATCTTTTGCTTTTACCTTAATTATAAATGTATCTTTTGATGTCCAAGTGTGTTTATAGTCAACATCTTGATCTGAATTATATGGTCCATCCCAATCCACAATAGTTCCATCACCCCAATCTAAATAAATGTATATTTGATCTTCATTAGGGTCAGTTACAGTAACTGTAAATATTCCTTCTTCATTAATTTTTAAACTATTTGGACCAGAAATTATTGGCTTATCTGGTGGTACATTTGGTGCATCTTCAGTGGTAAAATGCCAAACAGGTCCGAGAGTCACTCTATTATGACTGTCTTTAGCATTAACCTTCCAATAATAAATAGTTTCAAACTCGAGAGCCCCAGGATCAAATGTCGTCTCACTTTGATCATCAGAAACTTTTGTTGTTGGATTAGGATTATTTGCATCTAAATAAACATCATAAACAACAGTATCATCTGGATCAGGATCTCCCCCAGTCCAACTAAGATCAATATTAATATCACAATCTACTGAGCCATTAAACGGATTTGGATTACTTGGAACATACGGTGGATTATTTGGTTCAGATCCAGTAGTAAAACTCCAAATCGGACCTGTTGTAGT
>CAYFVP010000130.1:0-3040 GCA_964346655.1 uncultured Thermoplasmatales archaeon | reverse complement strand
TCATCTCCAAAATCCCAAGAATAATCAATGATGTTACCTTCAAAGCCCATACTTTTACTTGCATCAAATGTTACTTCTTGATTTGGATATCCTCCATATGGTCCACCTGTATCTACATAGGGAGGCCAATCAAAGCTATGGGGATCATAATCGGCCCAAACAATGATGTGCCTATCAATATTTAAGCACTTATATGCAACATTAAAAAATCCATCATAACCCCATTCTTGGCCCCAACTATTTTTACATATCCAATATCCACCATTAGGAACCAAAGAACTATCTTTCCACCCAACTATTATCACGACATGATTTACAAATCCAAAGGGTAATGAAAATAAATGATAAAAATAAGCATTGGGATTGTGAATCGTTCCTCCCCATATTTTAAATGATTCTGTTGCCATTATATAGGCAACCACAGGGCCTTTTTCAATTATTTCTGTTTTAATTCTTTCTATATCAGTATTACTTCCATCTGATTTCCAAGAGCCATAATCTAAAAGCGGAACAAGTTTTTCTTCCCAGTTTTCACATTTTTTAGAACATGGTATATTATCATTTGCATAATATTCGAAACATGACTCAGGAATAATTCCATTATGATAATTTCCATCTGGTGTTGTTTCCATTATTAATTTAAGTGCCTTAGCAGAATTTCCACCATGGCAACTTCCAGATTTGGGAAGGCATGAAAGAATATATTGTTCAGAAAGATCAGGGTTCAAATCTGCACAATCCTCTTTAATTTTTATAACTGATTCAAGTGCACCTAAGGCTGCAAATGCCCAACAACTTCCACAATTACCTTGATTTTTTGCAGAAGTTGTCCAGTCTTTTCCATCTTTTTTCATCCAATTAAATTGACTAGGTGTTGTTTTTGCAATTGGTTTAGGAGAAGTTTCATCTGGTTCTAAAAAAATCAGGGGAACATGCATAACAGGAAAATCAAGATAATCATATTTTTGAAAATCTAGATCTTTTTTATTAAAATTAGATATTCTGGTAATTTTTGAAAGACTATTTTTTTCATTTTTTACTATTTCACTTGATACAGGTAAAACTGTTGATAGAATAACAGCGCAAACAATAATTAAAATTACTATTTTATTCATTTTTTTCTCCATTTCAAACTAAATAACACTCTATTTAATTAATTAAATTTTTGACTTTTTAAAACATAAATAAAAATCTTAATATTTTATGTATGTTGGGAAAAAATTCTATAATGCGTTCAATAAAATTTGGTATATCATAAGGGTGATAAGAACGAGGCAGTACATATTTTAATGTAAAAGTATGGGTTGTCTCTTCACCTGAATTAATTGTAATTGTTGTTTCCTTTTTTTCATATCCTTCCACTTGAACTCTTAATAAATATTCTCCTACAGGGAGAAATTTTCTAGTGTATGTATTATAAGAGTCACTTTTAGGTTGAATATCATACCATGTTTTTGTCTCCAGGTTCCAAGCTGCAACTGATGCATTTATAATAAGCTCATTGTTTGATGATTTTTTTACATAAACCTTTAAATTACCAGTTGCCAGATTCGTTGGGGATTTCTTTAGAGGGTTATAACCATATTTAAATACCCATGACATATAAGATTGACCAGGGTAAGCAAAAACTGAACCTACATTAATCTCATTTTTACCATCGTTATCACAATCACCAATTGAAACAACTGCTAAATCACCAAAAGTTGGAAGAACAGCTTCCTCAATATATGTACTTCCATTCCATTGAAGAATATGTACTAGGTCCGTTCCTACACAAACTTCAGCTAACCCATCATCGTCAACATCGCCAACATCTACACCTTCAATAATAGAACCTTCTTCAGGCCATTCTTTTTCGAATTTAACCTCATAATCAACTCCATTCCACTCCATAATTGAAATCAAAGGATCCATATATCCAATGTGAATTTCAGCTTTACCATCCATATCGCTATCTTTTAACACACATGCAAATGGATAATAATAGCCACTTGTTTTTTTGATAATAGTTTCATCAAATTTTTTGGTATTTTTATTCCAATCTAAAACATATACATCCCATCCTGAACCGCAAACAATTTCATTTTCACCATCATCATCAATATCGCCCATACCAGGCATATAAATATATGTGTAATCATCATCTGGTGCATCCCAAACAGCTTCTCTTATAAGTCCAAAATTTGTCATTTTGTATATTACGATTTCAGGAACTGTACTCCCTTGATAAAAAGGTCCTCCCGCAACTATTAATTCATTTTTTCCATCATTATCATAATCTCCAATATAACAATCGGCACTTCCTCCACCTTTTCTAAATATCCACGAATTTAATCCAATTGTTCTATATTTTTTACCATTCCATTTGTGAACAGATGTTCCCCATGTTGCTCCAATTTCATTTCTTCCATCACCTGTTAAATCACCAATTGCAAATCCTCCAGGATCTGTACATTGCTGTGGATATAACGGGCAAAAAAGTGTATGCATTTCTAAATAGGTTTGTTTATTTTCATCCCATTCAAAAACTCGAATTTTACCGTCTCTTCCACCGATTAACAATTCATTTTTACCATCATTGTCACAGTCACCAATAGGTTGTGGACCTTCAAATCGTCCACCATAGGTTAGTTCCTTGCCAAAATTCATCTCCCATTGGATTTCATAACCATTATAATTATTATTTGTTAATATATTATTTATTTTATTATTTTTTTCTATTTCATAATCATCAGCTGAAACAATAGAAATATTTACACCTATAAGACAAAGAATTATAAAAATTGAAATATATTTTTTCTTCATTTTCACTCCCCTTTATATAGGTAGTAATATTTTTTAATTTATAAAAATTTTGCCTTAGATATTATTACATTTTATATAAAAAATATCAATAAATTATTAGTTCGTATAAAAATTTTTGGCTCTTCCCTTTGAACTATCGGAGAATTAATTAATGAGAGATAACATTAGGGATAATTGGGATGGGAAATGGTGCACTATGATCTTGTAAAGAATGTGTTTCTACCAAAAGGTGATG
>CAYFVP010000129.1:0-18000 GCA_964346655.1 uncultured Thermoplasmatales archaeon | reverse complement strand
TAAAACTTTTAGATGGGATTAATCCTAAATTCTAAAGAGGATATGGTTTCTATTATCTATGTGGGAATAGGTTTAAATACGTCCCAAGCCCAATCACATACCAACCCTAAAGCAGCAAAAAAATTAGCATATATTAACCCAACATATATCTGAATTATACAAAGAACAAGTATATATTGTATTGAAAATTTAGGAAGAGTTTCGGAGAGATTATAATAATATTGAAACTTTTTAAATAACTGTAAATATATATTCTCTGATATTTCACAAATTATAGGAAAAGGTTCATCTGATAATTCCTTAAACATTCCATTAATGGTTGAAATCCTATAAGATATTTCTTCATTTATCTCCCTTAATTCAGGATTATGCCTTAACAACACCAAAAACAACTTTGTATATACTTCCAACCTGTTTAATTGCCTCTCCAATCTAACAAGATGTCTACTATCAATCTCTTTACAATTACAATCCCTGCTTTTCATTATAGGACGTACACTTTCATTCCAATCACTTTCTTTTCCATAGATGTCTTTAGCTTTACAACGGATGATATTATCCCAATCTACTTTAGACCAAGTATGCTTATAGCCTATAAATTCTCCTGAGGGATGATAACGTGACCATCCATCACTTGTCCCATCGCCCCATTCAATATAATAGGATACGTTTTGACCTTCTGGGTCTGTCGTGCTGAAACAATATTCATATTCGAAACTAACCTTTGGCATAGGTTCACCAATAATTATTGGTGGATTAGGAGGGTGATTATTATCCTTCAAACCCTTACTTTTAATATTAGAATAAGCAGATGATACACTAACACCAATTAGAAGCAAGATTATGCTTATACAGATGGTGTGTTTATATATGGTTTTCATATTCTATCTACATATTCCACTGTTATGGATGATTAGGACTAATTTTGATATAATCGACATAACCTATAAAGAAACAACGCTCATTAAGACTTCCAAAAATAGGGGTTCCTCCTAATCCAAATCCTTTGAAACCTTCAATACCGCAATAATGTATATATTCAATTCGTCCATGTGAAAATCGAGTAAAAGAATGTCCAGCTCGCCCATAAAACTTGCCTTCATATTTCCAATTTACGGACTTACCAATAGTTATAATATATCCATTAGTTGCTGTCCAATCCCAAAAATCAACACAGTAATATCCAAAATAAATATTCCCCTTAAAATTTTGTGTTGCGCGATATGTTGCTGTTGTCCTTCCAATAATAAGACAATTGGAATTTTCATAAAACTCATCATTTATATTAGTTAGAGATTCTGGTGTATCTGATGATGCTTTATCCTCATTTGCAAAAACAGGATGAATACCCACACCTATAAACAATACAATAATCCCTAATGCAAGGATTTTACCTATATGGTTTTTCTGCATAAACCTCCTCCATTACAATATTCACATCTGATTACAAATATATAAAATCTATGTCAAAAATTATCACAAAATAACGATTTTATGAAAACATCAAAAAGACTGGAACCAACTTATGATTCTGTGTCCCCATTCGACCAATAGCTCAGGGTTAAAACAAACATAGTAAACCAAGACAGTAACAAAAGTCATAAACAGAATCAACAAGACAGTTTTCCAAAAGCCCAGATAGCCATATGATGTCTGTCCGTAATTATAATTGTAATAGTTATAAGTTGGAGCCTTATCTAAAAAATTAGAAGAAGAAGGGTTTACATCTTCTGTACTATTTTGCGATTGCCCTTCATTATATTTTATATTAGGAGCAGGTCTATTTTGTTTACGTGGGTGCATATGCCTTTTGATATCTTGAGATAGCATTTTCCAACCAATCATGGGATTGCCAGCTCTTCTCCAATAGCTTTTATTCACTATCCACCAGCTCCTTCATTTTTATTGATATTTCAACGCTTCCAAATTGAGTCAGTTGGGTGTCAAGAATATGGTATATCTCCACTAGTTCGAACTTATTCTTAATGATGTCTTTGGTGATATATTCGTTTATTACTTTCATTTACTCAGCTCGGTTTACAAACAATACATCACCACTGATGCTGTAGCCCTGTTCTTTTGCCCACTTTCTAACTGCTGGTGTTGCAACACCTGGTCGTAGATGAATGCCTTTATGTTTGGGTGACAGCTTTTTGATTCTGCTTTCAATCTCTTTAATCAAATCTGCTGAGTTTTGCTTGGGCTTTGATTTTTTTGTTTTGACTATCTTTAGTTGTTGTTCCAATTGTTTGCAGTGTTCAGCAAAATCATTAAACAATTCTTCTATCTGGGCTTCATTGGTAAGTTTCACAACTCTTGGAGATTTCCAAAATCTATATACTGAAAACAAAACTCCTTTGCGAGGACAGATTTGGGCGATTATTTTCCCATGATAAGATATCAATGGCTCCTTTTGATTGTGTATACCATTTAACATTTTCACTTCGCAACCTAATTCTTTCTTCAACCTCTCAGTAAATCCAATGCCCTCATCAAAATGTGACCGTTCCAGTTTTGTGTTATTAGCCTTTTTTCCAACTCTCTTTCATATCTACTCCTTCTTATGGTTACCACTACTTGAAAACACGAAAAAACTACTACTCCTAAGTTTACAAAAGAATAGATTTTAAAAAAGTTATGATTTTCCCCTTGTGGCTCCATATTCCAAATATATTACATACCATATTAAATTTTGGAATAATCTTAAGTTTGAGGGATTAAACTATAAAATTATTTAATAACTAATTCTTTTACAAAATAAATATTGAGGAAATAAAAGATGAATGAAAAATATTACCCTTGGGGTGGTGAATTTACAGCTGTCCATCCTAAGAGTTGTATAGCTGTAGTTTTACTTAATATTGAATACGTTCCTAAAGAAAAAGTAGCAATCTATGGCAAATTAAAAACTGAAAATATTGGTATTGAAAAAATAGTTGCAAATGTGATTTCAAATCCACACATTAGATATTTATTAATTTGTGGAGATGAGATAAGAGGCCATAGATCAGGAACCTCGCTTGTCGCATTAAATAAAAAGGGGATTGATAAACAACATAGAATCATTGAGGCACCTGGTGCAATACCATATATTGAAAATCTAGATATTAAAGCAATAAAAAGATTTCAAAAACAGATAGAAATTGTTAATATGATAGGTATTAAAGATATAAAGGAAATTAAAAAAGTAATAAATAATTACATAAATAAATCTCCTTCTTTGTTTGGAGAACCATATATAGCAATAAAAATTAAACCAAAGATTTTCACATCTCTTGATGATAAAAGAGTTATACATTCAAAGATTGTAATTGACTATATGGGCAAAATAAAAAAAAGGAGCTAAAATAGATGTTTTCGTTTACAAAAGACCAAGTTGTATTGGATGTTTCAGGAATAAAAATAGGAGGACAACCTGGTAAACATCCTACTGTTCTATTTGGTGGTTTATTTTTCAAAGGTGAACCTGTTTTTAAAATTGCAGAAAAACAAATAAAAAATATGATTAATTTGAGTAATAGGTTAGGCAATCCATCAATTCCTGATTTTTTTATAAAAAAAGAAGAGTATGTTGAAAAAGTAATAAATTTCATTCAAGACACTCTTCCTAAAAAACATCCATTTTCAGTTGATATAATTGAGCCATCGATTAAAGTTAAAACCTTAGAAGCTTTAAAGGAACATAACCTTCTTCCAAGAACTATATACAACTCAATACATGTAGGAATTACAGATGAAGAACGTAATGCTTTAAAAAAATATTGCCCTGAAATGGCAATAATTGTTACATTTAATCCTAAAGACAAATCACCCGACGGAAAAATTGAAGTTTTACAAAATGGGGCAAATCTCACTGATATTGGGCTGCTTGATATTGCAAAAAAATTAGGAATTAAAAAAACTCTAATTGATACTGCTGCACTTGCACCTGGAGAAAATAGTGGTGCGTCCATCGCTGCAATTCCTGTAATAAAAGAAGAATTTGGTCTACCAACAGGATGCGCTATTCATAATGTTGTTGAAAAATCAAAATGGCTTAATGATTTTGATAATGCAAAAAAAATAGTTGATGCATCTTCCAATGTTAATATACAACTATTTGGTGGTGATTTTGCAATTTTTGGTCCTATTGAAAATTCAGATATTCTCTTTCCAATAATTGCCTGGCAAGATATTTTAATTTCAGAATATATGGAAAATTATTTTGGAATAAATCCAGATAAATCTCATCCTAGGAGGAAACTTATTTAAATGAAATATGTAAAAACTACTGTTGTTGGTTCTTTTCCTTCTGAGCTTGACAAAATGAAATTAATTAGATCTTACTTTAATCAAACAGATCTCTCATGGAATGAATTTATAAAATCAGCTGTTAATGATATGGTTAATGCAGGTATTGATATTGTTTCAGATGGTCAGACAAGAGATCCATTTGTTAATATCTTCACCCGTAAACTTAAGGGATGCAGAATTAGAAATAGAACAGAAATAATTGATAAAGTAAAATATAATGGACAAATTACAGTTGAAGATCAAAAATATGTTAGGAGTTTAATCCCAAAGGATAGAATGCTTTTAGGTCTTATAACTGGTCCCTATACTCTTACTAAATCAAGTGTCGATCTTTTTTATAATGATGAAAAGAAACTTGCGTATGATTTTGCTAAAGCATTAAGCCAAGAAGCAAAGTTGTTACAAAAGTATGTTGATATTATCTCAATTGATGAACCCTTTTTTTCAATGGGTGTTCCAAAATATGGAAAAGATTTACTAAATATTATTACAAAGGACTTATCGTGTCCTATTAGACTTCATTGTTGTGGTGATGTCTCAGAAGTTATTCCAGAGATGCTAGAAATGCCAGTAGATATTCTCTCCCATGAATTCAAAGCTCAGCCAAGATTATTTGATGAATTTAAAAAATATGATATTTCTAAAAATATATGTTTAGGTTGCGTTCGATCTGATAATGCGGAATTAGAATCAGTTGAAGAAATCGTTAATCACATAAAAAAGGGAATTGATATATTTGGTGATAAAATTATTCAATTAGCACCAGACTGTGGTCAAAGAATGCTTCCGAAAAATGTTGCTTTGCAAAAGTTAAAAAATCTTGTAATTGCAGGTGAACAAGTATATGGCAGATAAAGAAATCCCATTAATTAGAGCAAACAAAATACCTAAAAAAGATGTAATTTTGGATCCAAACGGTTTTTTTGTAATAGAGCTTGATAGGATGAAAATGGATATTAGAGTTGAATATTACTCAAATGTTTATAAAAATAAAAAAATTGTTTCAGGAATTCTTGAAATGGTTTTTGTTGGAAAAAAAGCAGATGAACTTTGCGACACCATTGCAAAACATGTACCAAAACTTCTGCCAACCCATTACCTATATTTGGGTCGTGAATTAAAAAGTGCAGAATATGCTCTAAGAAATAATACAAAATATTTCCAAGGTGGCTGTTAGATTTTTTTAATTGTTCCTTTTTTATTAATGTAGAGCTCTTTTGTATTATTATTTTTTTTGATACTATAGTTTTTAATCTCTATTTTATCTTCTGGTTTTAGTTTTTGTATATCCTTTACTTTTTCGCCCCAAACAGTAATTTTATTTATCTTATTATCAGTCTCAATTTTTATATTTGTTACAAAACCAAACTCTCCATTATCTCTAAAAAAAGCTCTTGTTGGTTCAATTTCTTTTAATATTCCTGTTATTATTTTTTTATCTGATTCTTTTTTAAAATGAGGAATGTCATCTGGCTCTATTTCAATAATGCCCCATTTTCCAACATTAAGTTCAATTCCAGAAAAACCTTCTTTTACATAGCCATTGATAATTTTTATTTTTGTACCAATTTTTATTTTATTATTTGTTACAAGTTTAACATCTTTATCCCATAAAGCAAGGTTACATTTGGAAGTATCATCCATTAGTTCTAGGTTTATTACTTGGCCAGCTGTTCCATTTTTTCTATTAAAATTCCTTACTTTGTTAATTTCCGAGATTTCACCAAAAACAGTACATTCTATTCCAGGTTCCAATTCGTTTATCTTTATAATATTTTGTTTGTTTCTACCCAGTTCATCAACTATTAATAAGGCAGTTGTGTCTTCGTCAAAAAGAAAATCATAATCTTCTTGTCTTTTTTTGATTTCTTTTTCAAATTCATCTTTTGTTTTTAGATCTTTTATTAGTTCATAAAGTTGCTCTTTGGACTTATGCATACCATATAGGTAAATAATAAAATTATGTTTAAATCTATTGTAAAATTATTAAAAAAAAGAAAAAGAGGCTTTTATTAAAAGCCTAAAATCTGGCGAAGTATAGGAAACGCATTTGGATATTTATATAGGAAATACTGTAACAGCCTAATGATTGGTCCTGGTGTCGATGCGCTTCTTGTCAAACTAATAGATAATGGATCTGACCAATCTGTTTCCTTTAAATCTTCAGCATCATCTTCACCTGATGATTCATGAATAAGTAATGCTTTTGCTTTGACCTGATATATACTTTTACTTTCCCATATATGAGATGCTGTTGGTGATTCAAGCCAATCGCTCTCTGTTCCATCACCCCATGAATATTTGTAATACACCTTATTCCAGTATCCACCTTGCGTGTTTATGTTGGTTTCATATGCATAAGAAACACCTGCTTTTATATTTGTATTACCATTTGGTTTACTAGGAGTTGATGCACCAAACTCAATTGCAACAATTGTATCATAGATATCAACAGAACCTTCACCATCAGTAACTTTTAATGAAATCCAATATACTCCAGGTATATTCCATCTATTAGATGCAATATTTCCCAGAGCATCGTCATATTCTCCATCATTATCAAAGTCCCAAACAAATGTATAACTATTATCTCCATTGTATGCTGCGGCCTGAAACATTATATCTTCATTAGGTGCACCTATTACTCCTGCTGCAGCATCAACTATTTCTGCATTTAGAGAATTTCCAGTATTATACCCTCCAATTTTTAAACTTGGATCACCTAGAAGAGTTAATTGTTGAACAGTTTTTGTATCTTCTTGAAATACCATTCCTGGAAAAGTATCAAGGTATTTGGTTTCTGCCATTGCCCATGTTTCTCCAAGATATTCATGACCTTCATCAAATGCTTCATAAAACATTAAAAACCAGTAGCCGCCAAGTGCTTCAACTGTATCAGGTTCTGTGATATTATCACCATCAATATCACCATGTTCTCCAACTGCTCCATAACCTAGACCAGTATTGCCTATTGTAGCAATTGATCCACCACCGACTTTTCTTGTAAGCCACCAGCTCCAACATTCTGGAACTGCAACACCATAGCACCAGGATTTTTTTGAATTATCTTTATCACTCATCGCATATAATATAGAAACATTAAATTGACTATTGTGACATCCTTCTACATTACATACTGGAAGTTTATCAAAATTGAATAATAATGGCATATCAAAAATATCTAGTCCTCCATTTGGTATCCATTTGTCAAATTCCATTGGGTAATGAGTAATCCAGGAAAATGGATTTGCATGTCCATCTAAATATAAATGTCCAGCTCCTTTACTTATTTCTCTTTTAATATTTTTCTTTGTTGGAACAAAATTAGGTTTAGACGTTTTATATGAAGCATATATTTTTACTGGAGTAAATTCTGTCATATATTCATCAAGAATCTTATCTGCAACCACCTCTCCTTC
Source organism: uncultured Thermoplasmatales archaeon (assembly GCA_964346655.1). Lineage (GTDB taxonomy): Archaea > Thermoplasmatota > E2 > DHVEG-1 > DHVEG-1 > CAYFVP01. The sequence continues at coordinate 10,288 of CAYFVP010000129.1, read as the reverse complement.
AATATAGTCAGTAGTTGCATCATCATGAGAATCTCCTCCAATAACAATCATTTTATTATACCATGATTTTCCATAGGTATTTTTTTCGTAATTGATAATTTTATTTACCATAATCTTTACTTCAAATTTATTTCTGCATGCCAAACGTCCGACATAAACATCCGGATATAAATCAAGTTGGTCTTTTCCAGGTTTGTTATCCCATTTAGCATATATATGATCTTTATCAGTATCCCAACTAGAAAATTCATTTTCTCCATTATATATATCTGCATAGTAAAGATCAGATAGTAATCCTGGATCTTTTAAAGTTCCTCTTTTTTCTCTAATATTTGAATATCTAACAGGTACATGCCAATCTTTAGTTCCTTCGTTTCTATTTTCTCTAGGATTAGCATATAGATAAGATTTTAAACCTCCAACAAGTAAAACATATTTTGTGTTGTAGGTTTCAATTGCATCTTTTATGAAATTTTTTATTTTTTCTGGTTTATCATAACCTGATGTATATTGACTGTAAATTTCTTCTGTTGTTTTTAAAATTGTTGATAAACCCATGTTGTTCTTATGGGTTACAAGTTTTTGTAATTCAGATGAAAATTTTCTCGGAGCAATTATTACCAATTCTTTTACATCAGTTGCTGGAAATGGATCTGATTCAGGTTCTTTATATGTAACAGTAAAATCTAAGCTATTAACATATCTGATTTTATTTGTATTTGGACTATATTGAACTGGATAACCTTGTATATTTAAAAATATTTTATGATCTCCATTTTCATCAAGACCCGCATGTTTTGCGTATTCAAACCATGTGTATGGATAAAAATCGTTTGAATTGTAGATTGTTTGATCCATTATATATTCTGGGTCATTTGAATCTTCTATACCTGGCATTACTGGAGTAGGTGCAGGAACAATCTTATTTGATATATCTATTGTCTTAACTTCTCCTATTTGACAATCTACATCTAATATTTTTGTTCCAAAAGGAAAAGTCAATTTTGTTGAGTATCTTGGTAATATCGGTGTACTAGTTTGATAGAGACATCCTGCAGCTCCATTAATTCTTAATTCTAAAAATGGGGAAATTTCACTTTCTATTATTTCTAAATTTGAAAAATTCACATTTATTGAAACTTGTTGTTCACCGGCTTCCTCACCTATTCCTATTATCGCAATGCTACTTAATAGTAATAGGCCTACAGCAAGATATGCCATTTTTTTCATTTTCATCTCCTTATTAAATTTTTATTAACAGGCGTTAATTAACATATGTTAATTAACAATTGTTTATTTAAATGTTACGCTAAAAATTTTTTAAAAAGAATAATTGTTGGACGAGGAGGTCTGGAGGTGGTAAGGAGAGGAGTTGAAAGGATGAAAAATAAAATATTTCCGTCCCCGTCTCAACAACTTCTTCTAATTTATATTTTTAATAATTTATCCTTAAAAGGTCTTGTTGTACAACTATTATCAACTTTCTATACATTTATTGTCAAAAAAACTTTAAAAAAAATATCTAATCAGGGTTACTTATTTTTCCTGCAACCTTTTTTAATAAAAATTTTTTTATTTGATCAGGTTTTGTAGAGTCAATTCCAAAATATTCTGGGAACAATTTAGTGGTGGTGAGAAGTTCAGTTGAACCATATTTTTTCGAATGAATTAATTTTAAAGCAGTAAGTTCATCAACATGATCATATGCCTTTGTTCCTATCATTCGCCTAAGATTGGATTGTTTTAAAGGTTGATGAAATGCAATTAAAGTTAAGGTTTTTAAAAGATTGGTTTCAATTTCAGGTTCTGCAATCATTATAGACTGATCAGCAAAATTCTTTTTTACCTGCATTGTAAATTTTTCACCTGCCTTTATTATCTCAAGTGATGTAATGTTTTTTCTAGAAACATTATAATCATCTATTAATTCTTCAAGGGTTTTTTTGATTTTACTTGTAGTTAGACTTGTCGCTTCTTTAATATCTTTTATGCTAACTGGATTACCTGCAGAAAAGAGAACAGATTCTACAAGACGTTTCTCTTTTATTCCCATATCACACTCACCATCATTAACTATATTTTATATTTTTAATAAATATCTTTCCATAGGGAAAACTTTTCTGATAAACCAATACTTTATTATCATAAGCAAGAAATAAAATAGAAATTAGGACCCTTATTATTTCTTCTTTTCCTGTTTTCTCACATAAATCCCTAAGCGATATAGTTCTTTTAGAAAATCTTTTTATTCTATTCCAAATATCGACTACATCTTCCTCTAAATGATCCTCAACAGCTGTTCCTTTCATTCTTTTTCGTGCCGCCTCAGCAAGTCTTTCACGTTCATCTTTTCTCTGCTGCTCTAGCAGTTGATACTCTTCTGATTCCTTTTTTGCCTGATCAAATGCATCGAGTAGCTCAATTAAAGAAACCTTTCTTTTACCATCTCTTCTTAAAGGTTCATCTAAAGGTGGTTCTGGCATGTTCATTACAAGGTTTGTGTATGAATATGCATCATCTTTTGAAAGCCACATTTCTGTTGGAATATCACCCCAGCCAAATGGCTCATATTTTTCCTCTTGGGATTCCATTGTTATTACCAAATTATCACTTTGTAATTTGAGGACCTTCCATGCCAAATATATAATACGACCTGCGGTCATTAGATCAATTCTTTCTTCTTTGGCTCTTTTTAAATATAAGGTTGAAAAATTCACAAGATCAATATCCCAAGGATTAAGATGCTGTTGCATTACAAGTTCAAAAGCTATAGCAATAGATCTATCAAAAGGATTTTCAATTGAAATATGTTCCCCTTCTTCTGATTTCTGAAGCATACTTACATAATGGTTTATTCTATCGGAATTATCTTTTTCATCGATTAGAGACTTATGGAAAAGTAAGTGATTTATGATTTCATTGTCTATTTCAAGCTGCTGCAATCATCTTTCCTCCTTCATCCTTAATTTCTCCTTTGGGACCAACTGCTGACGGGTCAATATTACCGATCATATCTGAAATTCCAGTATCTCTCATTGTTACACCATAGATGTGATTTGCCTCTTTTAATGCAACTTTTCTAAGAGTAACCATAATAAACTGAGAATCTGTTGAATTTTCTTTGACCATTCTTGAAACAGATTCTGCATTAAGGCCATCAAGAAACATATCTACCTCATCAAGAACGTAAAATGGACTTGGATCATAATTCTGAATTGCAAAAATAAAGGCAATTGATGCTATACTTTTCTCGCCACCTGAAAGAGCAGAGAGAAGTAATACCTTTTTACCCCTAGGTCTAGCTTTAATTGTTAAACCAGAATCAAAAACATTATCTGGATCTTCAAGCTGTAATTCTGCTTCTCCGCCTTCAGATAGATGTGCATATGCCTCTTTAAAATTATTGTTTATTGCATTAAAAATTTCAAAAAATTTCTCTTTTTTCTTCTCGGTAATTTCACTAACAACCTTAATTAAATTTTTCTTTTGGTTCTTTAGATGATTAACATCTTCATCAAGTTTATTTTTTCTATCGTTTTGATGTTCATATTCTTCAAGAGCACGCATGTTTACCGGTTCTAATTCTCTCATAGATTCTTCAATAACTTTAACTGAATCTTTTAGGGATTCAACATTTGGTAATTTTGTATCAGTGATTTCAACATTATACAATTTAAGTTCTTGGTCAAGCTCTTTAATCGAATCTTCAAGGGTTGGCAATCGATATTTTGCTCTTGAAATTAAATCATAGTACGATTCAACTCTGGTATTAATTTTATCTAGTTCATTTTCAATTGTAACAGTTGTTTTATAAATTTTGTCTCTTTTCACTGAAAGATCCTTTATTTTTCCAGTCATCTGTTCTTCAACGTTCATCAATGCTTTTAAATCATCTCGATATTTAGACCGAGTTTCTTTTAATTCCTTAATAGAATTTTTATACTCTTCGATTGCTTTGCTCTTATTTTCCAAATTAATTACTAACTCATTTTTTCTATCATTAAGGACCTCATTTTTCTTTTCCAATCCCTCTATTTCAGAAGAAAAAGATAAAATATTTTCTTGTAATTTAGATACTCCTTCCTCAAGATTTCTTGCCTTTTGAGCAAGTTCCTTTTTAGTGCCTTTTAAAAGAAGTTTACCTTTTTCCTCTTTTAATTCGTCTAACTCATTAATTCTTTTTTCAAATTCATTGATTTTTTGAATAATCTCTTTCTTCTTTGAATCTAATTCTTCTTTTTCTTTAATTTTTGATTCTAAATCTTTAGATAAAACCTCAAGTTTTCCAGAATATTCTTTTTTTCTAACATCTAAATCTTGCACTTGTATTATTTTATCCCCTTCACTTCTTATATCTCCTAAAGCTCGTTCAATTTCTATTATCTCTTTTTTTAGATTAATTAGCTCTGATGATAATTTTTCTTGACCTACCATTGCTGTTTTTAATTCATCTGTAATCTTTTCTAATTTGCTTCTATCATTTTTGCTAAATGTGAGATGTGATTTTGAAATGCTTCCACCAATCATTGCTCCACTTGCTTCAATTAATGTACCTTTTAGATCAACAAGTCTAACCCCCCCCATCAGACGGCGGCAATCATCTATACTGTTTAATATAATAGTATCGCCAAATACATACCAAAATGCTCCTCTATAATCTTCTTTAAATTTAATAAGATCTATTGCAAATCCATGGGCACTAGGATCTTTTACTGTCAATAGAGCTTTTCCACGAGGTTTTCCGGTTATCATTTTATTTAAGGGTAAAAAAGTTGCACGTCCAAGATTTTCTTTCTGTAAAAATTTTATGGCTCTTGCTGCAACCTCATCGTTATTAACTACAATCGATTGCATCCTTTGTCCGGCCGCAACTTCAACAGCTGTTTCAAATTTTTTATCTACTTGTGCAAGCTCTGCAATTGTACCATGGATGCCTTTTATTGTTCCATTATTTCTTGCTTTTAAGATTTCATTTACAGCTCGATTATATTTACCTTGAACTGATTGTAAGGCGTCATATTCAGCTTGGAGTTTTGATTGTTCTAATTGAAGTTTTCTTATAACATTTTCAAGGTCAGCTAATTGCTCAGTAAGCTCTGATTCGTCTTTCTTTTTGTTAAATAATGTTTTTTCCAAATTTTGCGTTTTTTTACCTTTTTCTTTTTTTTCCTTGTTATATTCATCTGATTGCCAATCAATATCTTTAAGTTCAAACTCATAAGTGGCTTTTGTTTCTTGTAATTCAGCAATTTGTAATTCTAATGCATCAATTTTATCAGTAAATCTGTTTCGTTTTAACTTTAATTCATGAATCTCGGTATTTTTTTCATTATATTCTTCCCGCATTTTTGCAAGTTCATGTGTTAGGTCCATTGATTTGTCATCAGAATGAGCAATATCCTCTTTTAACCTATTAAGTTCATTTTCCTTTTCTTCTAATTTATTCTTTTTTTCAAAAATTTGCGTTTCTAAATCTTCTTTTTTAGAAGAGCACTCATTTAATTCTTTTTCAATTGAATCAAGATTAGTTTTAAGTTCAGCTTGTTCATTTTGAAACTCAAGAATCTCATCTTTTGAATAATTAATTCTTTCCTCTACTTTAATTTCCTCACTTCTTATTTTATCAATTTTTTCTTTGATTTCTTTTACTTCGTCTCCACCAACTTCACCAATCTTTTTTTCAATATCTTCAAGCTCTTTTTGTGCTTCTGAGTAATTTGTTTTTAACTCTATACTTTTTTCATCTAATTTTTCTTTTTCTTTTTCATATGATTCGATTTGTTGATTAATTTCTCCAATTTGAGTCTGAATATCCTGCTTTTTTTTAATGGTAATTTTTGCCTTTGTTTCATATAACTGATCTTTGAGTTCCTTATACCTAAAAGCTGAATCTCGATCATTTTTTAGTTGTCTTATTTGACTTGAAATTTCAGATAAAATAATTTTAATACGTTCAAGATTATTATCTACCTCTTCTTTTTCTTTCTCGGCTTTTTTAATATCATTATCAAAATGGCTGATACCAGCAATCTCATCAATTATTCTTCTCCGATCCGTTGAACCCATTTCAATCAAATTTGTTACATCTCCTTGTTTTACAATATTATACCCATCACCTGAAATTCTTGCATGAAACAGAACTTTTTCAAAATCAGAAAAAGAAGCAGAGCGATTATTTATATAAAAATAGCTGTAATAATTATTTTGATCATTTTTTAAGGGGGCTCTTTTAATCATTCTTGTTAGAATAACCTCATTTGAATCCACTGGCATTTTTCTGTTAGTATTGTCAAAAACTAATGAAACCCTACAATATTTTGCAGGATTTTTATGTTTTTTACCTCCGTTAAATATCAAATCAGTTAATCGACCAGCACGCATAACTTTTGAGCTTTTTGGACCTAATACAAAAAGAATTGCATCTGCAATATTACTTTTTCCAGATCCATTTGGACCAGTAATAGCAGTAAAACCAGGAAAAAAAGGTACAGTGAGCTTTTTTCCAAATGATTTAAAATTTTCCATTCTAATTTCTTTAAGATACAGACTGCATCCCTTCCTACTAATCATTACCTAAATCTTTTAATCATACTACTATTTTGGCATCCCGTTTTGTAAAACAGATTTGAGTATATAAAATTTTGTAGATTGTAATGATGGTAGTAGTTTAAAGAAAAGATTTTCAAACTCATAACTATTATTATAAATTCACAAAAGACCAAAACCAAATTATAATATTGTTTATATTATACTAATTTGTATAAACTAGCAAAATATTTAAATTTTATTAAATATATTTAGTTTATGATTGGAAATGAGAGATATGAATAATAAGATTATTATAAAAGGTTTTATTTTAGTAGTTATTCTTCTAATCAATAGTATTTTTATTTCGTCAGCACCTGCGATAAAAATAAATAAAAATGAAAATCAAAACAATAGTATAGTTAAGATTAGAGTAACTGTATGTCAGTCAAATCAATTTCAAAATCATGATGTTTATCTAACAAGACAACAGGCTAATAAACTTGATGAGATTTTTAAAAATATAGAAATAAATCTAAAAAATACAAAATCTATTAAAAATTATAATAAAATTCTATTTAATGCTATAATCGCCTTTAAAGACCTTGGTTTAATAACAGATAACATGAGGATTAGAGAAATCATAAAGATTATGAAAACTACAATGAATTATCAGATCCTAGCTCGAATTTTTAATAAATTAAAAAATTATCAAGGGACTAGAACAAAAGAAAACCTTTTTTGTACTTTAGTTGGTCATACTAATGGCTCACATTTTTTTAGAAACACAGGTTGGCCAGTTTTAAATATCTGGCCAATATCAATAAATAACGTTATTTGCTATGGTACATATCCCTTTCCTAGCGAATCTGATCCCTACCCAGACTGGTCTCCTTCTGAAGGATGGGTATATACCCAGGGATTATTTGGAACCATTAATTGGAAAGGTGAATTTTATGGTCAAATTTCACATAATTACTTTAAGTCATTCACATTTTATTCTGTTATTGGTGTGAGATGTTTTACTGGTTTAAGATTTGAACAAGACGATGGTTGGATTTACTACTATGGTGCTGCAGTCCGGGTAAAATTAGGCTCAACAAAACCCCTTGATCCTCCGCCGCCTAATTAAAAAATTAATATTTTAGAATCATTACAATGAAGTATCAATTATATCGTATTCAAAAATACCTTATTAATATTAGATTTAATCAAAAATTTTTTAAAAAAAGATGGAAAATATATAACACATAAAATATCGAGAGCGGGATATAAAAAAAAGTTCAATTTAATTCATTTATTTTGAAATTAGGTAAAATTAGCTATAAGGAGAGTTCTCTATTTATAGGATTATTTTTATATTTTTAAAATATCTGTTTTTATAATATAATGTAAATTCATCTGGGAAAAAAGGTATAGATAGTTCCATCGGTGACTGCTAAGCGGGAGTTAAAATATACACGGAGGAAAATGAGATATTGAATCACTTTTACAGTTAAAAAATTTAGTTTTTCTAATGTAGAAGTTTCCATGGAGCATATCTGCTTATGAATGAAAATTCAATCAAAATTAATTTATTGTTTTGGATTATTTTTCAATTAATTTAATATTATTTTATATGCTCTTTTGGAGGATAAATATATGGAGAAATTAAATCCATTAAATACTTTATTAAAATTAATCTAACACTCGCCAACCAAAGAATTGCTATAACAATGAAGATAATTGTTAAATAATCCCATCTAATAATTGCCAATCCAAGAGCAATACCTGCGGGAAGTGCATGTTCTGAATTTTTAACAGCCATAATGAAAATTGCAAAGCCAATAGCAATAGCGCAAAATATAACTAAAGTTGTTTTTTCTGAAAAAGCTAATATATTTTTAATTTGTGATTGTTAGATAACATGAAAAACAAATTCAACTGTTAACCCAACAATATATCCACCAATAAGACGTCTAGAATCAGAAGAATATTGAGTTGGCATTGTAAAAACAATGAATACACTTGCTCCAAGAGCAGTAATTATAGCTGTTTACTTTAATACATCAAAAAAAATTAAAACAGCTAATATTGTAATTGTTGCAAGAAAGCATTGAAAGATATATTTCTATGAATTTTTTCTAAATTTCTTATCAATTAATATAAATTTATTCATAACTCTTTCATTAATCCATAATTTTACTAACTTTAATTTATTTTTCATTGAAAAATATGAAGTTTAGATAGATTTTTATATTCAATCTGATTATTAGCAATTTAAAAAAATTATGCGGGAGGAATTAAAAATTGAATATGAAAGAAATAAAACATAAAAGTTTATCTTTAGGCGAATCTAAAGATATAAGAGATATCCTCGGAAAAAAAGTATTAACTAAAGATGGAAAAAATATAGGAAAAATAAGAACAGTACGCATTGATCCAAAAGATTTAACAATTGAAGGCATCGAGGTTGATACAGGATTGTTTAAAATAGATCAATATTTTGGAAAAAATTATATTAAAACATTAACAGAACAAGGTGCAATTCTAAAAATAACTCCAGTTGATGATATTGTAGGTCATACTGTTTATGATTCAACAGGAAAAAGTGTTGGTGAAATAAAAAGCATTAAAAGATCTAAAAAGACAAATAGACTCCTATCGATTACAATGTATTCAGACCTATTTAAAGAAAATGTAACTATTGATGCTGACTATATTGCAAGTTGTGGGGAAAGTTGTATACTTAAAGAACCAATTAAGGATATATTAGATTAAATTCAAAAAATTATAAAAAACTTATAATTTACATATAATAAAAATTTCAATATAATAGGTTATATTTCATGATTAATAGAGATAAATTTCCTTTGTATGGATACATCTGTAGCGTTATTGCAATTTTATTCTTTATATTCCATTTTTTATATTTAATAGATAAATGTCCTTTTGGCATTTCTATGGTTCTCCGAATTAGTTTTATTCAGGTGATATTTGCGATTTTAGCAATGTATTTTGGTTGTTGTTCTAAAACAAAAAAAGCTAAAATTAGTATTATATTAGGTTTAACAGTAATTCTACTTGTAGTGTTATATTATATTTTTATAATACACCCTTGTATATCATAAAAAATGAATTGTAATTTTAAAGATATATATTTTTATAAGTTAATATTCACATTTACATAAATTAATAACTGAAATTATAGTATGCACAATTAATACAAGTCCAAGAAATACCCAGAAAAAAACCCATGAGAAATTTTTATAGATTCCTGCATCCTCAGAAAAAGCGTTTAAAATTGAAAAAAATATTATTAAAATACCAACTAATGCCGGTATTATACAAAAACACATATCTTTTATTTTTTTCTTTTTTGTCATAATTTATCATCTCTTTTTATTGTATCTTTTTTAGTATTTAAAATTTTTATAATTTATTTTCATCCATCAAACAAAAAAGCACTTTTTTAGGGTTAAAAGCCCTCAGTTAAAAACAGTAAATAATTGTTTTTTACAGAAGAAAAATTTATTTCAGATGCCTAGAGTGGGAATAAGTTATTATTATACAATGCCTATATTATTTTGATATTTTATCGAAAAATAGCTATTAGGAGAACCTTATATTTATAAGATTATTTTTATAATTTAAAAACCCTCATTTTTTAGTTTTTTTATTGTTTTTTTTCTTTTTTGAATTTTGTATAATTCTCACTAAATAATCCATCAACATAATGCATATGACCACAAAATACAGCACCAACAATAGAAATAATAAAAGC
>CAYFVP010000128.1:0-6234 GCA_964346655.1 uncultured Thermoplasmatales archaeon | reverse complement strand
ACCAAAAATATCAATATTTTTTGTAAAGAACATCTGCATCCCATCCTCAATAAATGATGGAATCGATGTTCTTCTATCTGTAATTTACGGTGGATCTAGAAAAAGTGCAAAAGTCTTGTTTTAATATAATAATTATATTAACAACTCTAATAGTAGTAATTGATTTTACAGATATATCTGAAAAAGGGTAGAGGATCTTTCCAAGAAAATATTGCATAATCTTTTTTTCCCTTGTATGAACTTATCCAATCAATTAAAGATAATCTATGGTTTTTCATATCATTAATTGCTGATAATATATCATGAAATGCAAATAACCACTTTACATGGTTTTTCTGTATGTTAGATATATCAAAATCTATACCAATTGCATCTGAATAGGCTATATATGGGAGATTTATTCCATATATAAAAGGAAAACTAATTTGCATCCAGCATCTTGGATTAATTTCAATTAAATTTAATTTATTATCTCTTGGGTCCATTTTAAACTCGGCATCTAAAATACCATAAAACTTAATTTTTTTAACAAGAGTAGTTATTATTTTTTCAAGTTCAGAATATTCAAATTTTTCAATATAAACTCCATTTCCTGAAATAAAGGGCCATTCTCTAATTCTTCTATAAACAAACACACCGTTGGAGTTAAATTTTTTATCATAATATGCATTTAATCCATACATACAACCTGCATTACCAGGAATTATTTCTTGAATCATCACTTTTAGATTTTTTGAAATGGCCTTATTATACATTTGTAGTAGTTGCTGGGAAGAACTTGCTATAAAAAATTTAGCATTAAATTCATGTCTGAAATATTCAGAGTTGGCAGGTTTAACAATACAAGGATAATTAATTTCTTTAACAATATTTTTTAATTCTGATACATCCTTTAAAATAAATGTTTTTGGATAAGAAATACCATGTTTTTCAAGTGTTAAATAAAAGATTTTTTTATCAATAAGAAGCTTAGTAATATTAAGATCAGCTATTGGTATATGAAAATATTTTTCTAATTTTTTTCTATTTTTAAGGATTGTTAAAACTTCAATATCACCTATTGGAAAAATTACTCCCTTTTTATTTAACTTATTTCCAATAGTCATCAAAAAGTCAACATATTCTTTTTCATTTTTTTTTAGATCAGGACAAAACAAACCATGACAATATTTGGATAAAAAACCAGCTTGATTTGGATTTGAATCTAACCATAAAACAGGTATATTTTTACTCCCAAGGCTTCTTGAAACTCCAAGACCAGTTATTATGTATTTACCAAGAATAAAAGCCATTGGCATATTTGTTTCATTATTCATTTCGTGAAATTTTTTAGATATTACCATTGCTTTTATTCCGCCTTTTCTCAAAGTTTAAATATCCTATAAGTTGATAAATATCTTTGATTATAAAATCCTTATTTAATTTATTTATTTGATAGAAACTAAAAATAATAAAAATAAAAAAAGAAAATTTAGTAGATATTTGAAATATTTATAAAAACCTTCAGTTATAAACCTTCCATCTATTTATAATTAAACTAACTGCCATACGAATGTTTAATCCACGCTTCTTTTGGAATTTTTTTATAAACTGCATAACAGTCCACTTCATCTTTTTCATGTGCAACTTTTTTAATTATATCGTTATTAAATGACCAATAATATTTTCGAATTTGTCTTCCTTTTTCTTTGAATTCTTCTCTTCTTAGTTTCAAAAATCTTTCCCTTTGTAATTCATAAAATAATGCTCTTACATATTTATCAATAGACATATCTTCTACTTCTTTGTGACCTTTGAATACATCTTCAACAGTTTTTGCAAGGGCAATTGCGTCTTCTTTATCCATTTTGTACCTATTTTTAAAAGCATCTGCCAGTAATTTGTTCATTATTTATACCTCGCTACATCTTTTTTTCTTATTCTTTTTATAATACTCTTGTTGTACAAGTCTTACCTGGTATCTTTACATTTGTTTACAAAAATTTTAATGGATTTTTATTAGAGCTGATTTCTTAGGAAATGATTTTTTATGTGAAAGTTTAATCTTTCTTCTTATCCAAATAATTAACAAGAGGGTAAATACAACAACTATTATTAACCCAAAAATCTGAATAACTATTAACTCCGATATTGCGAGTATATTATAAAAGGCATGTATTCCTATTGAAAAAACAATAAAAGGTAACATCGCACTAATTTTTTTGTATTTGACTATCTTTCTACTATAACCATATCCTGCGAATGCTGTTGCAGATGTATGAAGAAGGGTCCTACCTATTATTCCAAGATAAAAAAGAGACAATATTGGAATTGCACTTTCATTCTGAAATATTACTCCATATAAAAAATTCTCTGTAGCAACAAAACCAAATCCAGCAATTGCACCATATATTATCCCATCCTCCAATTCTTTAATATGGGCATTGATAATTCGAAGACCTAACGGTTTTGATATCTCTTCAATTATGGGTGCAAGAATTATTATTAATAGTAAAAAATTTGACATATAATAAAATGCTAATCCTTCTAATATTATTGAAAGGCCAAAGGCAATTGTTGATCCCCAAATAAACATAAGCATTATCAGTTTCCATGATTTTTGGTTGTTCTTTTTTCTATTTTTAAACCAAATAAATAAAAAAATCATAGGAATAAATACTGCCGGAAGTAAGAGATTTATCATCAAATTATGTTTTGGTTTTAAATTCTATATATATCTTATTGGACAATAAACCACATTTCTCCATACAAGAAATCAAAATTCTTAAGAAGGACAACCGTGTCATGCTTGAGCCACAATATTTGAAATGAGCCACAGGTCTGGGCTTTCTTCCTTTCCTTTTGATGGAAGTGTATTATTTGTCACAGCAATCACAATGAATTTTACATCGGTATTTCATTTCCTTTAATTTCATTAAATTTTATTACATTACATTATTACCTGTCATTAGTAATGAATATTTTGGCACAAAACTATAAAAAATCAATTAAAAATGATAATCAAAATCCAGCATTTCACGAATTCCTATTTTATAAACGACAGTAATCTCTGCAGTATTGGAAACATATCCAAAAATCTCAACCAAGTTCTGGTTCTTGGTTTGATATTAACCTTAAACTCGCTCCAATCACTCCAAAGATTATCAGTGTCCTTACATCGGGTTCTAATAGTATAAGTTCCAGGTTCTGACCAAGTATGACTGATTACTGCTTCTTCACCTGATTCATGTGGACCAAGCCACCAATCCTTATTCCAATCACCATCTCGCCAATCTATATAATAGTAAACATCATTTCCGAGGGGTGAAGTTGATTTGAAAGTGTAATTAATATTTGCCCTAGAATTACCATTGGTTGGACCGTTAATCTCTGGGGCAGATGGAGCATTAGATTCCATTTCGTTAAATGCATAAAGATATCCTACCGATATAAATGAACCTGGTCTGATTTCTTCTTGTCTGGATGTACCAACATAGACTGTTCCATCATCTCCAATAATTGGTGCAAACCGACATGTACCTATTTTATTCCTCCAACGTTCAGTACCGTCAGAGTTAATAGCAAGTAAATAACCAGGGTCCATGGTGGAACAATAAATAATGTCATCAGAAGAGATACATAAACCAACTCTAACACTATCAGGAACATCATATTGCCATATAACTGAACCATCATCTGGATTAATCGCAGATAGTTTATCACTACCCACGTAAATAGTTCCATCCTTACCAATAATTGGAGGTGTTCTACCAAAAGCACTTGATTTCCATTTTAATGTACTATTAGGATAAAGAGCACGAGTATAACCATCCCAAGAACAGAAATATATCGTACCATCATCTGCAATAGTTGCCCCTTCTGTAACTTCACCACCTGTTTTAAAACTCCATTTTATAGTTCCATTATTAGGGTATAATGCGAAAAGTTTACCATTATAATTACCACAATAAATTGTTCCATCAAGTCCTTGTGTAGGATTTGCTCTAATATAATCTGTTTTAAAACTCCATTTTAATGTCCCATTTAGATAAAGAGCATAGACTTTTCCGTACCAGGGATAACCACCTGCAGTACTAAAGTAAATTGTATTATCATTTCCAATAATAGGTGACCCATAAACCCATTCATGAGTTTTATAATGCCATTTCCTTGTTCCATTTGGATACAAAGCATAAAATATGTCACCATCATTACGAGAAACAGTTCCTACGTAAATAACACCGTTTTCATCAATAGCAGGGCCTGATTCAACATTTCCTCCAATATCAAACGTCCATTTAACAGTTCCATTTGGATATAAAGCATAAAAGTTATTATTCCAGCCCCCGATGTAAATTATACCATCTTTGTCAATGGCACCAGAACCTTCAATAAATAATTTTATTTTAAACCACCATTTATTGAAACCAGGATTATTTACTGTATTATATGGGCTCCTACCTGTATTTTGTGCATTATAGAAATACATAGGCCATATATGTTCAGTTGGTTCATCATTATAAACTATCGAATGTGGTTCTTTTTCAACTGTGGTCTTCACATCCAACCCCAGACTCATTGGAGCCACTGCTGACAAGATGAAAAGAGATATGATTCCTAATGACAAAGCTATCTTGTTAACCGTAAGATGACCTCCTTCAATATTGGAAACAGTTCTAATAACTGCAGGAATAACGAATTATAAGTTGCTCGATTTCTTGGCATAATAATTGGTAATGTTCCCCAACAACCAACCAAACCATTAGTATCCATTGCTTGAGCTGTGATAACACGATTCTTTTTAGATTTCCAAGTATGACTTCTTATTACTTCTTCACTTGAATCAAATGGACCAATCCACTCTTCAAAAGTTCCATCTCCCCATGATATGTAGTAAAAGACATTATCACCATTGGGGTCTGTAGTAATAAAAGTATATTCGTATTCTACTTCAGGTTCAGGATTAGTTGAACCATTGATTTCAGGAGCATCTGGTGCATTTGGGTTAAAATCGCCAAATGGTTCCATTCTTGGATAATTATCTTGATTGGTTATAAATAGAGATTTTTGTATAATATAAGGTGTGTCACCAATTCCATTACCATCGTTATCTTCTCCAGTGTAATCATCCCAAAAGTTACCAAAACATTTTTCATTCCAGCAGTTAGGACTAGGTTTATCAGTAAAACAAGCATTTGATTCTATGTTTCCAATGAAGTTATTCCCAAAAAAATAGTTATAAATTACACCTTCATTACTACTGGATTCTATACTTACTCCCACATGATTATATAAGATTTCATTAGAATAAATACGGTTATATTTAACATCACCATATCGTCCTTCATCGATATTAATACCTTTATGATTATTCCTTATAATGTTTTCATAAAAATAGTTATAAGTACTAAATTCCCAAATAGATAATCCTGTTTCACAATTATAAATTTCATTTTTATAGATTAAATTATGGTCTCCCAATATCACACAAATACCTACGATATTATTCAAAAAAATATTATTAAAAATACTGTAGTTATGAGAGCTTAGAACAATTCCATAAGCCGTATTAATAAATATATTATTAAAAACAATGCCTTTCCAAGCAGGCCCCATAGATTCAGAAGCATATATACCCCAATATTTTGATGGGTCATCTGGATTACCACTAATTGTAAAACCACTAATGCTTACTTCTTCTGAACGAATATAGATTACTGTGTATACTGGGTAATACTCATATGCTTCGATAACTGTAGTATTTCTATCCTCACCCGTCAGGTTAATTCTACTTCTAATCATAATATTTTCATAATACGGTGAACTATCATTATAAACGTATACAGTATCGCCATCATCAGCATGATTAAGTGCACTTTGAATAGTGGTATAGTTATCTGGCCCACTACCACCTACATACAAGGTTTTACCATTTCCAATATTGGATGGTTGCTCTGTCCTTGAAACCTTGACATTAAATCCAACAGTAATAGGAACAATTGCAGAACATATCAACAAGAAGCATAATCCAAATGCAAGAGACCTTCTGCTCAAATTGTTACCTCCTCTAATAATTTAAATCAAATGCGGGTATATTAAACTTTTAGATGGGATTAATCCTCTTCTAAAGTGGATATGGTTTCTTTTATGTTATTAAAATGTTAATATTAAGATAATGAAGGAAACTTACATCCTATACTTTCCCATATTTTAAATAATATTTCTGCTAATACAATAAATGGATAAGCTCTAAAA
>CAYFVP010000127.1:0-1775 GCA_964346655.1 uncultured Thermoplasmatales archaeon | reverse complement strand
TTTCTGGTTTCGAGTCAGGGGGAGGTTCCATTATTGAAACTGTGCGAGGCTCTGGAAAGGGGTGGGGATTTGAAAAAAGTTCCGAGTTTGATTTACAAGGATGGGAAAAGAATCAAAATAAATAAAACCGATATGACATTTGATTTCGAAAATGCCCCTCCGCCGGATTTTGATGGTCTTCCCATGGAAAAATACAGAGAAACGCACGTATCAAATAAATTAGTTCTGCCTTACCAGTTCATCAGAGGATGTCCATTCAGGTGTAGTTTCTGCAGATTTTGTATTAATACGAAATTTGTATTCAAATCTCCGGATAGGGTTGTATCGGAAATAGAGGAAATTACTAAGAAGTACGGGACACTATATCTGTTTTTCATGAATAATACTTTGAATATATCAAATAAGTATGTTGAAAAGATATGTGAAAACCTTAAGGGACTGGATATTCTGTGGTCGGACTCGGTTAGACCGACAGGCCTGTCAAAGGGAATTCTAACCAAAATGAGAAAGGCAGGATGCATACGGTTGGTTCATGGAATTGAATCCGCGAGCCAGAGGGAACTCAGCTATATAAACAAGGATTTTACTGTAACCGAAGCGGAAAGGGTTATTAGAAATGCACATAAGGCAGGTATCTTAAACTTGATAAATTTCATAATAGGATTCCCTAACCAAAATGAAATGGATATGATGGAAACCATGAAATTTATACAAAAAAATAGAAATTTCTTGGATGTTGCCTCGTTGTTTGGATTTGCTTTAACTGAATCTGATATGTTCTACAGACCTGAAAACTATAATATCAAAGTGAGCGATAAATTTGAGGATGAATTTTTAGATTTTAACTATTATAGATACAATGAAATTGGCGGTCTTAAATGGGAGCAAAGGCAAATCAAAATGATGGAATTTTTGAAAATGTTAAAACAATTTATAATAAAGCAGGGCATACGTGCATTACTTGTTGATGTCAGCAAATTTTACAGAGCTGATTTAACATATCATCTTTATGATCAATTTGGATCAAAGAAGAAGGTTAAGGAATTTCTAGAATCCAAAACTTGATGTACTTTAATTTTATGAAGAGGCGTTTAGAAACTAATTTAATCCTTTGTATTAATGATTAAATGATATCATAGGACCGGGTGGTTGAAGTGAATACTCATCTAATAGGATACTACTATGTTTACTGGTTTGACATCTCCCCAGATGGCTTTAGTGTAAAAAGCAATATCACGCCTCCGTTAGGTCTTGCCTCTCTAACTGCATATCTGAGAGGACGTGGCCTGAATATCACCCAAGAAGATTTGATAATAAACTTAATTCACGACAATAATTTCGAAAAAAATCCTGATAAAAAAATAAACATAAAAGAAATATTTTCTGATAAGAAATTGCATGAAGCAATCAAAAAATACTTACTGAATGAAGAATTGGCAAAAGAAGAGGAAAAGAGAATAGATAAATTGGGTAATATACTACTTAAAAAATTAAATTTAAAGAAACCTGATTTGGTGGGTTTCTCTTTGTATTATGCTAGGTCTGAACCTATTATATTAACAGCATTGATGCTGGCCAAAAAAATAAAGGAAAAAACAGAGGCTAGGATAGTTTTTGGAGGAACAAATTTTCATGATAGTTTTGGTTTTAACCTGGTTAAAAATTTGGATGCTGTTGATTTTCTGGTTTCGAGTCAGGGGGAGGTTCCATTATTGAAACTGTGCGAGGCTCTGGAAAGGGGTGGGGATTTGAAAAAAGTTCCGAGTTTGATTTAC